>CAZAZN010000038.1:0-13393 GCA_964489665.1 uncultured Thermofilaceae archaeon | reverse complement strand
TGCTTGAGGAGATATGGCATGCTTATCGCGAATATAACGAGACCCTACGCGTGCTTAGCTACGCGGCTAACAAAGGAGTCACCGTCGATGTCGACGACCTACTTAGCATCGCTGAGAAGATGTACGAGAAGTCTGTAAGCTTTTACAAGTCGGGGGACTTTGTTAGGAGCGAGGTTTACGCACACCTATCGGTAGAGGCCGCTCGCAGTGCGAGAAAGGTAGTGGAGTACGAGCTAGCTAAAGCGGGCGTGCCCATGCCTCCGCCTCCTCCACCACTAGCTCCGCCGTAATCGCGTGTGAGCGCTAAGCCGAAACTTTGAAGAGTAATAGGGCTGACAGAACTAGCGAGGATGTCAGGTGAGGTGCTTAAGCTACTATTGAGGTCTGAGGGTAGGCGTAGGCTTCTCATGGAGATCGCTAGGGAGAAGGTAATTACGACTAGCGAGCTCGTTAGGAGGACCGGGCTTCGTAGGCAGACTGTTAACGAGTACGTTAAGGAGTTCGAGGAGGCCGGCCTCGTCGCCGTTAAGAAGACTCAGAAACCCTGGATCGTCATAGCGAGCGAGGACCTAGAGTACTTACTCCTCTCCCTACCCGTTGCCACGGCTAAGAGGGTTGAGCTCGTCTACCCCTGCGGCTGGAAGGGCTTTCCAGAGTGCCTATTTAAGCACGGGAGGCTAGAGGTGGCTTTCATATGGGGTGCTAGAGGCCTCTCCGTAGCTAAGGCTCACGACGCGGTAGGGGTGCCCGAGCTGGTGACGAGCCTCGTCTTTAAGGCCCTTGACTCCGGGGTTCCTAGGGAGGGGATAAGCGTAGTCTCAGCGTTAGACGTCGAGGCGGCTGCTCGTCGGGAGGTCCTCGAGAAGGACCTGATAGTTATCGGGTCAGGCCTTGTAAACTTGCTTACCGCTAAGATCATAGAGCTCTTAAGGCCTCCGATAAGGTTTGAACCTCCCATGAGTAGGGAGCTATTATCCGACCTCACCGAAACGCTATACAGCGCTAGCGACGAAGTCCGCAGGAACGCCGCGCTGTTAGCCCTGCTCCCTAACCCATGGGCTCGCGATAGGGTAGCCGTGATAGTAGCTGGCGTGTTTAAGCACGGGACTAGGGCGGCTATAAAAGCCCTAGAGAAGCACGTGAGGACGGGGTTTATTGAGGACCACGCGGCTGGGGTGCCGCTTAGGGTGGTTAAGGCGACTCCTGAGGGCGACTTCGAGGGCTTCTTCGAGTAGCTATTGAGCTAGCCAGCACGCTACTAGGTGCCCTTTCTCGACCTCGACTAGTGGGGGCTCTTCCCTCCTACACTTTTCGGTGGCGTATGGGCACCTTGGGTGGAACCTGCAGCCAGGCGGTACGTTAACGGGGGATAGCGGCACCTCGCCCCTTATCGGTATCTTCCTCCTACGCTTAGGCTTAGGCGTAGGTATGGCTATCATCAGCGCCTTCGTGTACGGGTGGAGCGGGTTATCGAATACCTGATCGGCGGTCCCCTGCTCGACTATCTTCCCTAGGTACATGACGGCTATCCTATCGGTGACATACCTCGCTACCGCTAAGTCGTGAGTTATCAGCAGGTAGGTTAGGCCTAGCTCCTCCTTGAACTTGAGCATTAGCTCCAGTATCGCCGCCTTGAGGGACACGTCTATCATCGATACCGGCTCGTCTGCAACGACTAGCTCGGGCCTAAGTATCATCGCCCTAGCGATGGCGACCCTCTGCCTCTGCCCTCCGCTAAGGTCCCTTGGGTAGAGGTTGTAGAATTTCTTGGGGGGCGTTAGCCCGACCTTCTCGAGCATCTCTAGGACCATCTTCCTAGCCTCCTCGCCCTCGGCTATCCCGTGTATCTCCAGAGGGTCCTTGATCGCGTCCCCTACCCTCATTCTCGGGTTTAGCGAGGCGTAGGGATCCTGGAATATCGGCTGGATCCTCCTCCTAAGCCTCCTAAGCTCCTCACCCCTAAGCTGCGTAATGTCGGTGCCATCGAAGAACACCTTCCCGCTAGTCGGCTCTTCAAGCCTAAGTATTATCCTTCCGGTGGTCGTCTTGCCGCAGCCGGTCTCGCCAGCTAGCGTGAATATCTCGCCGCGCCTAACCGAGAAGCTTATCCCGTCAACCGCCCTAACGTAGCGCCGCTTCCTAGTGAGGAGCCTCTCGATGAAGCTCCTCTCGAGGGGGAAGTACTTCTTAAGGTTCTCGACGCGCAGTATCTCCTCCACCTCCATCACCCGTACAGCCAGCACTTAACCAGCCTACCTTTAACGGATACGTCGGGCGGAATCTCCCGTCTACACTTTTCGGTGGCGTATGGGCACCTTGGGTGGAACCTGCAGCCAGGCGGCGGCGATGACAGGTCGGGCGGGTTGCCGGGTATGTACCTTAGCTTTCTATCCCTAGCCTCGACGTCGGGTACGGCTTCGAGTAGCGCCTTGGTGTAGGGGTGTAGCGGTTCCTTGTAGATCTCCTCGCTGGTGGCTAGCTCAACTAGGTGTCCGCCGTACATCACGGCTATCCTATCGGCGGTCTCCACGGCTAGCGCGATGTCGTGGGTGATTAAGATGAACGATATACCTAGCTCCTCCTTGAGCCTGGTGAACACGTCCATTATCTGGGCCTGCATGACTACGTCTAGCGCGGTCGTCGGCTCGTCGGCTATTACGAGGCTGGGCTTAGTCGCCACGGCCATGGCTATCATGACCCTCTGCCTCATTCCCCCGCTGAACTGGTGCGGGTAGTCGTAGAACCTCTCGGGCGAGATCCCGACGAGCTCCAAGTACCTCTTAGCCTCGGCCTCCGCCTCCTCCCTCGACATCTCGAAGTGGGTAAGCAGGGTTTCGACGAGCTGCTCGCCAACCCTCATTAGGGGGTCTAGCGACGTTAGCGGGTCTTGGAAGACGGCCCCTATCTTCCTGCCCCTAACCTTGCACATCTCCTCTTCGGGGAGCTTAACGAGGTCTACGCCGTCGAACACTATGCTGCCGTCGACGATTCTGCCGGGCCTCGGGACGAGTCTCAGGATGGATAGGCCTAGGGTCGACTTGCCGGACCCGCTCTCGCCGACGACGGCTAGCATCTCGCCCTTATCCAAGCTAAAGGAAACGCCGTCGACGGCTTTAACTACGGAGTCGGGGAGGAAGTAGTAGGTCTTAAGCCCCTTAATCTCGAGGAGTGCCATGCTACCACCTCCGGCTCGGGTTTAGGAGCTCGTTAAGCCCTTCGCCCAGTAGGCTAAAGCCGAGCGCGAGCACGACTATCATTATGCCGGGAAACGTGGAGGGCCACCAGTACCCGGCTAGCAAGTTCCTCTGCCCGTTTCTCAGGTCGAAGCCCCAGTCCGGCGTGGGGGCGGGCACGCCGACTCCTAGGAAGCTGAGCGCTGCCTCGGTTAGCACGGCGTCGGCCACGTTCATCGAGAATATCACTGGGAGTATTGGGAGGACGTTAGGCAGTATGTACCTCCACATTATCCTGCCGTGGGACGCGCCTAGCGCCTTAGCGGCCTCCACGTAGAGGGAGCTCTTAACGCTTAGGACCTGCCCCCTAACCATCCTGAAGTACGTCGGGATGTAGACGACCGATATGGACACTATCGTGTTGTAGACCCCTGGGCCCAGCATGGCCGCGAAGGCTATGGCGAGTATGAGGCCTGGGAACGCGTAGATGCTGTCCATGACGACGGACAGGGCCCTGTCCAGGACGCCGCCGAAGTAGCCAGAGACCAGCCCGAGCGCCGTGCCTATCGCCATCGAGACTAGGGTGGAGGTTAGCACGACCGTGAGCACTATCCTAGACCCGTAGATAACCCTACTGTACACGTCCCTGCCGAGGTTATCGGTGCCCATCGGGTGCGACGAGGAGGGGGGTAGGAGGGCCTTATCGACCGAAACGTAGGGGTCGTACGGGGCTATAAGAGGTGCTGCGAGCGCCATGAACGCCATTGCCGCTACTATCGCGGCGCCCGCTAGCGTAAGGGACGTGTCAACGGGCCTCCTCCTCAGCAGCTTCGCGAGGGACTCGAGGAGCATCATCGCGCCCACCCTAGTACCTTATCCTCGGGTCGACGTACGCGTAGAGTATGTCCACGATCAGGCTTATCGCCGACACTAGGAGCGCGTAGAACACTATCGTTCCCTGGACAGTGGTGTAGTCCCTGTACTCTATCCTCTCCATAAGGAACGTGCCTATGCCGGGCCACGAGAACGTAGTCTCCGTAAGCACGGCCCCCGCTAGCAGCAGCGCGAACTGGAGCCCCATCATCGTCAGGATGGGGACGAACGCGTTCTTCAGCGCGTGCTTGAAGATCACGGCGCTCTCCGGGATCCCCCTAGCCCTAAGCGCCCTTATGAAGTCCTCCTCCAGCACGTCTAGCATGCTAGCCCTCACAAGCCTCGTGTAGATGCCGGAGAGGACTATGCCCAGCGTGAGCGAGGGGAGGGCTAGGTGCCAGAGCGCGTCGAACACTCCTTCAATGTTCCCCGTAATCAGGCTATCTACTAGGTAGAAGCCAGTGATCTTCGGCACGTCTATCCAGGGGCTCTTCCTGCCAGCGACCGGGAATATCCTTAGGTATACCCCGAATACTAGCTGGAGCATCATGCCGAGGACCGGGATGAACATCGCGTAGGCCACTATGCTAGCCACCCTTAGAGCTGCGTCGGTAGCCGTTCCCCGCTTAACGGCCGCCGTAGTCCCGGTTAACAGGCCTATGATAACGCTGACCGCGAAGCCGCCTATCGATAGCTCGAGTGTAGCGGGGAACCTATCCCAGATCTCGTCGATAACCCTCCTACGCCCCCATATCATCGACCGGCCTAAGTCGCCCCTTAGGAGCGAGGATATGTAGTCGACGTACTGGGCCCACAATGGCTTGTCGAGCCCCAGCTCCCTCCTAAGCCTCTCTATGTGCTCCGGGGAGGTCTTCATGCCTACGATAGCCGTAACTGGGTCGCCGGGGAGAACTCGCATGACGACGAAGACTAGCGTTAAGAGTATCAGGACCATCGGCACCGTGAGCAACAGCCTCATTACTATAAACGCTCTTAAAGACGCCATCCCCCCTCAACCACCCCTTCTAAAAGTAGGGGGAGTAAAAATCACCCCACTTTAAAGCCTCGCCCTTTTAGCCCTTGTAGATCAGCCAGTACCTCAGTAGCATGTACGGGTCGATGACGACGCCCTTAACCTCCGGCTTAGTGACTACGAACAGCTTGCCCTGGAATATCGGTATTATCGGGGCGTCCTCAGCCAGTATCTTCTGAGCCTCAACATACAGCCTCTCGCGGGTCGCCCTATCGGTGGAGGCCTGAGCCTCATCCAGTATCTTATCAAGCTCTGGGTTGCTGTACGGGTTGCCTAGCCACCTGTTAGAGCCGGTGTGCAGGAACGGGTACAGGAAGTTGTCGGGATCTAGGTAGTCTGGGTACCAGCCGTAGAGGGTTACCGGCAGGCTGCCCTTCCTCGTTAGCTCTAGGTAGGTTGACCACTCAGCGCTCTTAATCGTGACCTCTATCATGCCCGTAGCCTCCCAGCACTCCTTGATGGCAGCGGCTAGGTCGGCCTCGGTGCTGCCGTAGTGGGTCGGGGTATACCAGAGCTCTATCTTCAGCTTATTAGTCTCGGAGAACCCAGCCTCCCTTAGGAGCTTGCGGGCTAGCTCTAGGTTCGGTCCCTCGCCGTACTTCTCCTTAAAGGCGTCGATGTGGGACCACATGCCGGCGGGCACTAGGCTGTACAGCGGCGTTACGGTGCCCATGAACACCTCCTCGCATATCTTCTTCCTGTCTAGGGCGGCGGCTAGCGCCTGCCTAACCCTCTTGTCGTTTAGCGGCGGTATCTTCGTGTTCAGGACTATGTACCTGATGAAGGAGCCCTTACCCTCGACGACCTTGAACTTACCGCTCTTCTTCAGATCGATGATGTCTGACGGGTTAAGCGTCCTCCAGGCGATGTCGATCTCGCCGGCCTCCAGCGCCATCCTCAGCGCGGTGGCGTCCTTGTAGAACTTGATGATTATCTTCTCGGTCTTCGTCTTCTCGCCGTAGTAGTCGGGGTTAGCCTCGAGCACGATCTCCTGGTCCCTGACGAACCTGACTATCCTATACGGGCCTATGCCGCCGGCGGTGTTGTCGGGGTCTATCCTGTCGGCCGGATAGGAGTTAGGCGAGATCGGGAAGTACGTCGGGACCGCTAGGACCGCCTTGTAGAAGGCGACCGGCTTCTGCAACACTATCTTAACCGTGTACTTATCGACTACCTCCACGTGGTCTACGAAGTCTAGCACGAACCAGGCCGGATCGCCCTCTATCCTAGCGACCCTCTCTATCGACCACTTAACGACGTCGGCCGTCAACTCGGTGCCGTCTCGGAACTTCAGCCCCTTCCTTAGCTTAAGTATCCAGACCTTTCCTCCCTCCTTAACCTCGTAGTCCTCGATCAGCGCGGGCTTCAGCTCCAGGGTCTCGGGCTCGTACTTGAAGAAGCCCTCGCCTATATTGCTCAACACCTCCCACGTGAAGAAGTCGTAGGCGCTAGCGGGGTCTAGGTCGGTGACCTTATCCGTGGTCCCTATGATTATTACGCTCTCAGCTCGCCTCGGCCTGAGGAACATGTAGGCGACGGCAGCTACTGCGACTACTACTACGATCGCTACAGCTACAATGACCTTCCTAGAGATGGCCACATCTACCACCTCAGACGGAGAGGGAGCTCAATCATCCGATAAAAATCTTTCTAGGTTCTCCTCTATCGAACTTATGACTTTTCAGACAGCTACACTAGTTATGGTTAACATTTTAAAGTTTCCTCGCGGGGAGGAATTGACGAGTTTAAGATATAAATTCATTGCCAAGAATGCTTAAGAAGACCTAGATGAAGCTTGAGCGCGCTGTGCTACTGATGGCGCTACTAGCTGTCGTGGCGCCGCTT
Organism: uncultured Thermofilaceae archaeon; assembly: GCA_964489665.1. Classification (GTDB taxonomy): domain Archaea; phylum Thermoproteota; class Thermoprotei; order Thermofilales; family Thermofilaceae; genus CAZAZN01. Next base: position 6,469 of record CAZAZN010000038.1, on the reverse strand, counting down.
CCCCGCCTAGCCGCTAAGCCCTTAGACTTATGCCCCGGCCTAAGCTTCAGGTACCGAGTCGACGGTGGCTGGCTCAACTTAACGCTCACGCCGCCTAGCGCGTTTAGCGAGAGGCCGATAATGGCAGTAAGCGCCTGGGTTAGCTGGAAGGGAGAGGAGCGCTACCTGAAAGGGCGCCTTGACAGGCTTTCTCGAGAGCTCGCTTGTAAGGGGTTAGAGGGCTGGCGCTACATACCGCTCTTCATCCCAGAGGGGCTTAACGTGGGCGACGGTCTGTTGCTGTACGAGTCCTCGAAGTTCACGGTCCTCGAGGTTAGGGCCTGCAGCTTCCTAGGCGAGCCAGCTGAGTGCGTGGTCCTCAGCAATGGTACTGACGTCTTAGCCTACGATAGGCTCTCTGGGGTACTGGTCGAGGGCGACTTGAGGCTTATGGGGGCGAAGGTTCGGGCTAAGCTGGTTCAGGCTAACTTGGAGAGGAGGGTTGAGGAGTTCAGGCTGTACCACGACTGGGAGGGGCTTACCCAGCTCCTCAAAGAGATTAACGGGTCAGCTGGCGTCCTAGTGAGATCCATCGGCAGATCGGCCCTTGGGAGGGAGATCTGGGCCGCCGAGTTGAATCCAGAGGGGAGGAGGCTAGTCGTAGTCGAGGCTGGCATACACGGTACGGAGCTCGTAACCGTAGAGGCGGCTGTCTATCTCCTCTTACGTCTAGCTAGGATGGCCGAGGTAGGGGATCTGCTGAGCTTTCTTAGGGATAGGGACCTGTGCATCGCCATATTACCGATGGTTAACCCCGACGGCGTGGAAGTCGCCGAGATACTGCCCGATAGCGCTTGGCTCTCGGCTAGGGTTAACGCAAGGCTAGTCGACCTTAATAGGAACTTCCCCTACGCGTGGGCTAACGCCGGAAGCTTTACGATAGGCCGCTACGACTACAGGGGCCCCTACCCGGGCTCAGAGCCCGAGGCTAGGGCCTTAATGGATTACCTTTCTAAGAGGGAGGTAGCGCTCTATGTAGCGCTACACTCGGGAATAGAGCTCGTAATGGCGCCAGCTAACCTAAGCCTAGTCCCCTTGGACACGTACGAGGCCACCCTTAAGGCCGTGGAGAAGTTCTCGAGCGTTATCGGCTACAGGTGGATAGTGGTCGGCTCGTACGGCGCCTCTAAGTGGTGGGTCCACGCAGCTAGGTCGGCCCCCGCGTTCCTAGTAGAGCTCTACGAGGGCGGTCGAGGGGGAGGCTTCGCCAGGTATAACCCAAGGAACCCCGAGACCCTAAAAGAGGTCTGCAGGAAGTTCTCAGACGCCTTCATCGAGCTACTGTACAGCTACGACGAGGTACTACAGCGCGAGAAGCCCGTTCCCAAAGCGCCCATAGCGCCGCTCCTCCTAGCAGTACTCCTAGCTGGGCTTTCCACCGCAGCCATTTTACTATTAAGAAGGCTAGCGCTCTCCTCGAAGCCTACGCTAAGCTCTCCAGCTCATCCTCGGCCATAATGCACTCCAAGCTCTCACCCTGCTCGTGTAGAAAGTCAATGAGCTCTACGTCCCTAGTCAGGAACTTGATACCCAGCTCCCTAGCCGTCGAGTATAGTAGCAGATCTATTAAGTCCCTAAACCCCCTAGCCCTGAGCTCGAGGGCGCGTAAGCACGCTTCAACCGAAGGTAGTGCAGGATTAAACACCCCCGACTCGGTGATCGCTATTAACCCTTTCTCAACCCTCAGAGGATCATACCTTGTCTTGGAGATCTTGCCTAGGGCTTCTAAGATGCTGAACGGCGAGTAGTACAATTCTACTCTATTCCTCTCGTAGAGCTCGCTGATCCTCTCCAAAGCCCTCCTAACGCCCTTAACCTCCACCCCGAGCACTGGGAGGAGGTACGTAGTGTCAACCAGTATTCTAGTCTTCAAGGAGCTCACGCTGCATCTCCTCCGACTCCCTCTCGAACTCCTCAACCGTCGTGCCAGCGAACTTAGGAGCCTTAAGCGCTAGCTCAAACGGGTCGAACACGGGCTTAACCACTAGCTCGCCCCTCCTAACGATTAACAGCACCCTAGTACCCTCCCTAACCCCAAGCTCCCTCATAACCCTCTTAGGCAGGTAGAGAGCGCCCTTCTTACCGATCCTGCCCTTAAGCACCAGGCCCATGAATTATCTCCAGGTAGAATCGTAAACATCTGGTAATAAGGCTAGCTCCAGGGGATCAGGGCGCGGCCTCCGGGTCACAGCTCCCGGTGCGGACTCCTCCTCATCTCCCCTCATAGGCGAGTATAACGCCGGTTAAGGCGTTTTCACCTTCGAGGTTAAGCTTTAAGGAGCAATCTATAATGACTACTTTAGTGATGAGACGTATTCACGCCGATCGATGAGGAAGATTCCACGAGCTGAGACCCTTAGTGAGGTTCCCTCACGTGTGCTCAATGCTTAACTCCTACTGCAATTTATAGCGAGGCTCTTTAGCCTATAAGCTCTCCAGCCTAGGTAGAGGAGTTACTCTTAGCTTTGGAGTATAGTGTATTCGGACAGCGTATTCAAATTAAGTAAGGGTTATCTTACAGCTTTAGCTGTTCTTCCAGTTTTTGAAGGCTAGAAAGGTATACAGAGGGCTTTTAGAGCTTCGCATTGGGGGTAAACGTGAACTTGGAGCGGGTTTCGTGGATTATGGAGCGTCTCACGAGCAATAGGCGGTTCTATGTTCTCTTATACGTTCTGGGCTTCCTGGTCCTACTACCCTATGCGTCGAGGGGCTACTCCTGGCCTGAGATGTGGAGCGTTATCAAGGAGGTTGTGGTGTACAACGCGTTCATTTACAGGCTGGTAGACATAGCCTGGCTCTCCGCGCTCATACACGTGCTAGCGCTAGCCTTAATAGCCGCAGTCGCGATCTGGGAGAGAGGGCTGCTAGGGCTTTTGACGCCTTCGCCTTCATCCTCTGCCTAATGATAGCAGTGGGCCAAGGCATCGGCTTCTCGGAGCGCTACGGCCTAGTAGTGCTCACGGGTAACGTAGCCCTAGGCCTACTAGTCGCCTTCGCGTGGGGCTGGGAGTGCTTCATAGTCAGGAACAGGTTTAGGAGGGAGTACTTCGCCCCCGCGCGCCTGTGACTGGTCCCTCTAGCGGCGTGGGCGTACTGGTCGCCGCCCGAGCCCTTTAAGCTAGACCCGTACTACCTCCTAGTCGGCTACTTCGGCGTCTCCTTCTGTTTCACAACCCCTGTCGTGCTAGCCTTAATGTCGCTCTACTATCCCGATGTCAACGTGCCCGTAATGAGGCTCACAGCCTTCCTAGGCTTGATATACGGGCTGTACAACGTAGTGCCGCCCTTCATCTACCTAGCCCTCGGCACCTACATCGAGGAGGCTATCTGGAGGGGCACGATCCTACACCTACCCCTCCTCATCACGAGCACCTACGCGCTCACTATCAAGGCGTCCCGTAGGGAGAGAGCTTAACCCGCTAATGCTAAGCTTTACTCCTCCCTTAAATCGCCGATACGGCTACTTCGGGTACACCGCATGGATTAAAATCAGAAGAGGAATTTAAAAGGCCAAATCTACTGTACAACATCCCTAGAGGCCTATGAGGCGTTGGTTGGGGGAGAAGAGGTCGAGGAGAGAGCTTCTTAGATGTGATATTTAAGTTCGCTAGGGGGAGCGGCGACCTAATGAATTTAGCCGGTTGCTGGGGCGACGTGGGCGACGAGTTCGTTGAGGAGTTCCTTAAGGCCGTTAGAGAGGCGTGGGAGGGTTAGAGAGGTACGCTGAAACGTGACCCCCTCACCGGCGTCTTAGGGGCCATAGCTGGGCGATCTTAGCTGTAGCTAAGCTTAGGGAGGAGACGTGCCCGCAATGCCCATTGAAAACGCCTTCGAGCTATTCTGGGGCGCCTTTAAACCCGTAACTGGAGGAGGTTCTACCCTTCACGGACTAGCGTTCACCCTAAGTAGCTTCTCTAGGAGAAGGGCTAGGAATACGAAGAAGGCCGAGCCCGCGGCTAGGCTACCGAGCGCGAAACCCGCTATGCCGCTGAGGGCGAACGTGGTGAACGTTATCGAGCCGTGAAGCGCCGTCGATACTAGTACGCACCCGGTCTTCTCCCTAATAACCCAGGCTACCAGGCCCACGAACGCTGCGAATACGGTGATGGCTACCGTCACTGGTCCCAGCCGGAAAGTGCCCGTAAACGGGTTAACGCCAGTGAGAAGGTGCGGCAGCCCAAACAGGAAGATCGCGGTTACGAGTGTCCCCTGGGTCCACTCAAACTCCACGCCTAGGAACCGCCTATACTTCCTGGTAAAGACCTCGTTTAGCCTAGACTGCACGTAGCCCCTGAAGAACAGCTCCTCAGCGAATCCTACGGCCACGTAATACCACGCGAGCACCCTGAGGAGCCTAACCGGAGTTAAGCTCACGCGCCTACCGGCTAGGGAGATGGCTAGGAGCGCCGCTAGATAAGCTGCGAAGAAGAGGGCTAGCACGTAGCAGCACCACTTAACGCTAAACCTCAAGCTCCTAGGCTTAAGGCCGTAATCCCCCGGCCTCCCGTGCGCGGCTATCCCCGCTAGAGCTAGCAGCACCATGAAGGCCTTAGAGAGCCACCCCGAGAGCTCCGGGTTAGCGGCCTGGAGCGCCCACGCGACGATAAAGAAGCACGCCTCAACCGCCGCCACCTCGGCTAGCGCCTTTACCTGCTCAGCCCTCAACCTTGCCCACCATCTAGAGCGCTAAAGCTTACTCTTATGATAGTCAAATAACTACCTCCTGAAGGGCTAAAGAGCTCGATTATGGGTGAAGCGGCTTGAGGGCACGCTGGATGAGGGGTCTCCTCGTCCTCGTGACGTGGGCTTGGACGTTCGTTGGCAGCGCGTTAGCTGCTCTCGCGCTAGCCCTAGTTGGGGGCGCGCCGCCTACCTTTGAAGGCATCGCGAGCCTACTTAACAGCAGGCCTTACCTAGCGTCGTACCTAGAGATCGTAGGCGTTGGAGCCCTACCCTTAGCCTTCTCCCTCCTCTGCAGGGATAGCCCCCAGCTCTACGGCTTAAGGAGAGAGTGCCTCGCAAGGAGCCTAGCCCTCTCAGTTCTGCTAGCTACTCCATGGCTCGTTCCAAAAGCCATCGCCTTCTTCCGAGGGGGGCTAGAGTACCGGAGCTTCGGCCTAAGCTTTCCGTACAACCTCTGGTACGCGCTCCTCGGGATCTTCGCCTACGGCCCCCTAGAGGTATTCTTCGTCGTTTGGCTCATAGTCAACACCGACATCGCGCTCGGGAGCTCTAGGAAGAGGATCTCGCCCGGCCTCATCATCACGACGTTAGCCTTTGGCCTCTCCCACGTAATTACCTCGCCGCAAGCTGGCGTGTTAAACGCGCTCAGTGTAGCGCTGGAGTTCTTCCTTCTAGGCCTTGTCTTCAAGTATACGGACAACTCTGTGGGGCCGATGGTCGCGTGGACGCTCACGAACGGGCAAGTACTACGGCTCGCGATAAGCTGCTTAAAGTAGCAGGTCCTTTTCGCGGCGTGAACTAGGCGCAAACGCCTAGTCGATTACCTTCTAGTTCCGAATCCCCCATCCACTCCGCGCTATACTCTGACAGCGGTACCTTCCAGCTTCTTCCGGAAGCACTTCGCTCCGCGTGAGGCGCCTCGAGGCCCGCTAGGCTATCTAGATCTTGCAAGATAACAGAATGCCCAGTTTGATGACTGATCCGATAGCTGATCCTAGCGCAAAGTGGTACACCATGTCGGAGCACCAGAGCAGTGAGGTGAGGTACCTAGGCTTCCACGGGAGCTTCCTGAATATGCGCTCCGACGCGTAGACGTCGACTAGCGCTAGGAGGGGGAGGAGCAGGACAAGGAGTAGGAGTACCTTTAGCGCGTGGCCGCAGTAGCCTAAGAAGAGGCCGACAGCGAACATTGCGGCGTACTCGGCCGTGATGAAGCGCTTATGGAACAGTAGCTCCCTATCCCCTGCCTCCACCTCCCTCTCCATTCTCTCTAAGAACCTCGCGAAATCCTCGTCGATCCTCGCTGCCAGCGACCTGCCGGGGAATAGCAGGAACTCTACCAAATGGGAGAGCCTCCTAGCCTTAGACTTACAGTCGTTCATCACATTAGGTTATACTAGTAGATGTAAGCGTATTTATGCAGTAGACAGGGGAGGGGAAGGAGCTAGCTAGCGCCGTAAAGTTATCACGAGGGGGACTAGGCGCCGTTTCTTTACGTCCACGAGCCCTCGAGTGCTTAGCCTCAGCTCGGGCGCTACGGTTAGCGTTAGCATGGACAGCGACTTGAGGGGGTCTACGTGCCGGTAGCCCAGCTTTCGAAGCGCGTCCTTAAGCTCCGCTACCTCCTCGGCGACCTTCTCGAGGGGGTCTAGAGACATTATGCCCATGAGCGGTAGGGGGATGGAGTGCTCGACCGAGCCGCCCACCGATAGAACTACGCCCCCGCCCATCCGCGCCACCTCCCTAG
>CAZAZN010000037.1:0-13856 GCA_964489665.1 uncultured Thermofilaceae archaeon | reverse complement strand
CCCTAAACCCCCCGCCCCACATAACGCGTAGATCTTCGACGTGGCCCTCAACCGTGCCTTTAGCTATGACCTCCTTAGCCGGAACTAGCACGATAGAGCTTAGCGGCCTTTCCGAGACGTTCTTAACCTCGACCTTAAGTGACGAAACCCTATTGGGGAATATGATATCCGACTCGTCGAGGATTCGTAATTCGAGGGCTTCATCACCCCCTTCGAGGGGCAAAGCCCCCTCCCTCCAAGCCTTTCCGCAAAACTCGGCTTTTTAAACTTTACTCTTAAAGTTAATTAGATAAAACGACGTGTTTTCATGAGATTCGTTTAGGCGGCGCATCGTGTAGGCATGGAGCGGTTTGGGCTCATTCCTAGCCTCTCGCTAAGGCCTTTAATCGCCTCCCAGGCCTTTTCTAAGGTCTTCTTAAGGTGAGTTACTGCATGGCGAGCTGCGCCGAGTACCTCGCGTCTATAGACTAGGGTTAGCGAGAATGTGAGCACTAGGAGTGCTATTTGTAGCGACCAGCTGGCAGCTAGCAGTAGCTGACCCGTAGCGAAGCCTAGCGGCGATATCAATTCGTACGCTGCGAGCCGACCCATCGTCCATATGAGGGGTGGCGCGATGAGGTGCAGTATGATTATGGAAGAGATCGCGAAGAGCGCTACTAAGGCTAGGTCGTAGCTTAGCATCATAACGACTAGCGTTGAGGCTAGGGTCAAGGTTAAGCTAAGCACTACGAGCTGAAGGTTTGTAACGGCGAAGACGATCCACATGAGTGCTAGCGAGAGCACGGTGAGGATGGATCTTATGGCCTCCTCCTTGCTAAGCTTACCCTTTACCGCTCTTACTAGCCACCTTTCAGAGGCCGCTATGAGTATGAGGGCTGCTAGGATGGCTATGTCGGTGGTCCTGATTATCGCCTCAGCGCCTAAGGCTTGTAGCAGTACAACGAAGGCTGCAACGGCTAGTGGAAGGCTCGCGCCCTCCCCTATCTCGACCAAGAAGACGTCTGACGCAAGCTCCTCTAAGTGCTTAAGCGCCGCTACGAAGGCAGGCACGTAGGTGGTTGCAACGCCTAAGGCTAGCGCGCATAGGGTAATCGCGTACGCGAAGGCGTTTCCGCTAACTAGGTCTAAGGACGGGATGGGGGTGTCGGGTATTCTAACGCCCCTGCTAGCTAGCACTGTGAAGAGGAACGTGTATGCGAGGAACACGATCGAGGCTATACCGGTGCCTCCCACCATCGCTATCCTAAGCTTCTTAAGCCTCTCCTCGTCATCCCTAGCTTTAACGTTCTCAGCTAAGGACATAGTCTCTTGAAAGCCGAATACCGTTAGGTAAACATAGGCTGATGAGGAGAGGATTAGCCAGATTATTGATGCGTCTGAGTGGCTAGCCTGGGTCGTAGCGGCATTAGCAATGGAGATAGTGTGGGAGTTGAAGTTTAGCGCTATAACGTGCGCTATAAACGCTAGCAGGAACGCTACGACAGTAGCCATCTGGGCCTTAAGGGCTTTCTTCCAGCTCCCCCTCAATGCCACGGCTAGGATAGCGAAGAGTAGAGTTAGGAGCCACCTAAGGATGCTAGTACGCGCGAAGGGCGGTAGGATGTACGAGTAGATTATCTCGACGAGTATCAGCAGATTAAACGCGGCTAACGCAATGTTCCCTACTAGCATCGCGAACCTACATAGGATATAGGGCGGGCTTCTGAGGCCGAAGGCTATGCGAGCGAAGGAGGGGCCACCTACAACCCTCTCGCCCAGCTCTCTGCTAAGCCTGTACATCGAGCTATATCCTTCAGCTAGGGCAATCGATGAGGCGCAAGCTAGCGCCATGCCAACCACGGCCATGTGCCCGAAATGCTTAACGCTGTAGGGGGCTAGCACAAAGATCGAGGGGCCTATAGTAGTCCCCAAGCTTACGGCTAGGAGGGTTAGCGTCCCGTAGGTATCTCGCCTTAGCTCAACTCGCTTACCCGTCTTCCCAAGGCTCTTAAATCCGCCTGAGATCCTTGCGAAAGCCCGCATAAGCGCTATCATAACCAAAAGAAGCGGCGTTAGAAACATCATTAGGAGGAATTTAGGAAGGCCCGATGCTAGCACAACGGAGACTACGACCGCAGGCGATAGCAGTAAGCCCGTGGCTAGGTCTCTAGCCCAAGTTGATATGGGCAGCAGCGATAGCTCGAGTAGCGACGCCGTTAGGACCGCTAGGAAAAGTATTGAGATACAGGTAACCAGGATCACTAGCTGGAGAAAGTTCCTAAATAGCTTAAAGGATGGGATCCGCCTCAACTTAGCTCGCCTCTGAGAGCGCCTCTCCAAGCGATTGAGCTAGGTAGAGGCTGTACAGGGAGAAGAACGCGAGCATGATTCCCACCACTGCTAGCAGGGGGTTAATCACAGTTAAGATCTCCGGGTTTCTCGTCATGAACTCTAGTACGCGCTCCAGCATCACGGTAGTATTCCCACCAGCGTTAGCGCTTAGGACTATGTACGACGGAGTTAGCAGGTAGATGCTGACTAACAGTAGCATGGCGGCGAGCGCTACTAGCATGGCCTGAAGTGCTCGAGCGAGCAAGGGATTTGAGGTAAACGGGTATTTTACCACTATTAAGAACCGCCTCGTCCTATGGTCTCTCCAGAGGTCATCTATCGACCTACTAAGCAGGGTATCATCGCCCAGCTTAAGTAGCGTGAGTACCGACTCCCTCACTAGTTCTCGAGCTAGCCGGGAGAGCTCTCTGTATTCCTCCTCGGACACCTCACTACGCTTAGGCAGCGCTTTCCTCGCTTTCCTAATCTCCATTATAACATCCTCTAAACGCCTGCTCGACCTCTCTCCCCCCATATCAACTCACTAACGCACAGCTAGCGACTCGATAAAAGTATAAGCGCTTATCATTCTTCGACTACTGCAATAGCCCTAACTGGCGACGCCGAACCTCCTACGATTTTAAGTGGTAACCCTATGAACTTAAACCTCTTAACGCCGATTAGTTTCTCTAAGTTAGTTAGGTTCTCGTAGATTGGTACGCCCGCCCCGAGCAGCACCCTATGAGCTTCGAACGGCGCGTGGTCGATGCTTGGAGCGTCTATACCTACGGCCTTAATGCCTTTCTCTACCAGCAGTTTTGCCGCATCGCTACCGAGACCTGGGTGCTCAAACCATTCAGGTGTTCCGGCTTTAGAGCTGTAACCTGTGTATAGGAGCACTACGTACCTCTCCTCTACCTCGATGCCGCTAATCCTAGCCTCTAATAACTCCCTAGTGATCGTAGACATAGGCTTAAGGTCGGAGAAATCTAGCACCACCCCGGGGCCCATGAATTTGTTGAGGTCTACTTGATCTATCGGCCTTCCTTTCTCAATGAAGTGCACTGGGGCGTCTACGTGCGTGCCCGCGTGCTCTATCATCATTAAGATGTTAGCGAAGTAGCCCTCCCTCTCCCTGAGCGCCCAGGGATGGACTATCGGCGGAGGGTAGCCCGGAAATACGGGCGTCCTCTCGCTAAACGGCATGGAGAGGTCGATTATCCTTACAGGCACGCTTCTACAACGTACGTTGAGGGATATGAGTGTTAACCTCCCTAGCCCCCCTCGCGATGTCTACGGCTACCTTAGCTAGAACGTCGAGCGAGTCAACTACGGGTACGCCGGGTAGGTTTAGGTCGAGGAGCGATAGGTCCGTACAACCTACAACTATTAGCTCCACCCCCTTAGCTAGTAGCTCCCGAATGGCGGGCTCTAGGGTTAGCTTAGCCTCCTTTAGCCTATTCGCCTTAGATAGCCTAATCGCTAACATTACGTCTCTCTGTCTCTCCTCGCTGGGCACTATGACTTGAATGTCGAACCTTGAGAACCTAGACTCGTAAAGCCGGGTCCTTAGAGTTCCGATTGTAGCTAGCAGCCCCACCCGCTTAACGTGGGGATAGTTAGCGGCTACGTAGCGCGCGACCTCCTCTATCATGTCCACGACCGGCACTCTAACTTGAAGCCGTATCTCGTTGATGTAGTAGTGCGCCGTATTGCAGGGCATGACGATGAAGTCGGCGCCTGCTCTCTCTAAGTTCCTCGCGGTCTCAACCAGGGCTGGAAGGGGGGAGGGTCCTTGTCCAAGGATCGCCTCAGTCCTATCCGGAACCTTAGTATTACAGTCAATAATGACCCTTGGACATTCTTGATCCCTCCTCACGCCCGAGTAGGCTACGATCCTCCTCAGTAGCTCGGCCGTAGCAGCCGGGCCCATGCCACCAAGTACGCCGATGACCTTCTCCTCGCTCATCAACACCCCATAGCTCTAGGCTTAAAGATGGCTTACGCCTACTAGGCTAGAATATGGTCGAGGACCTAGTAGTTAGGCGCTTCCTAACCGTTAGGACTGCTCGCTGCCCATCGTTTAGCTACGACGGGAAAAGGCTATTCTTCATTAGCGATATCTCCGGCGTACCGCAGGTCTGGAAGTGGGAGTCCGGGCGGCTGGATCAGGTAACGCCGTTCGACGAGAGGGTTTCAAAGGTCCTGTGCTGCCCAGCTAGGGACGTCGTCGCGTTTTCAATGGATACTGGCGGTAATGAGAGGTTCCAGGTCTACCTCCTATACGACAATGCCGCTGAGATGGTTACGGACGGCTCGTCGATAAACTACCTGGGGGCGTGGTCTAGCGACGGCAGGTTCCTGGCGTACACGTCCAACGCTAGAGACGTGCGTTTCTTCGACGTATACGTGTACGACGCAGAGAGGAAAGTCTCCGAGGTGTGGATGCAGAGCGAGACTATATGCACGGTCGAGGCGTGGATCCCCGGGACCGACGCGCTAGTCGTCAGCTGGATGAACACATCTCTGGATAACGACTTATTCCTGGTTAAGCGGGGTGAGGCCAAGCTATTAACTAAACACGAGGAGGAGGCTTACTTCAAGAGCCCAAGGCCTGATCCGGAGGGTAGGGGCCTGTACCTAGCCACTAACCTGGGAAGGGAGTTCGCGGGGCTGGCTTACCTAGACCTGGAGAGCGGCGAGATAAAGTACCTATACGAGCCGAGCTGGGACGTGGAGCTAGTAGAGGTTTCGCCTAGAGGGACTGTAGCGTTCACGGTTAACGTCGAGGGCTGGTCTGAGCTGTACATCTATAGGCCCGGGTCTAAGCCGTTCAAGGTGAACCTCCCGAAGGGCTGGATAACTGGGATGTGCTGGAGCCCTGACGGGAGGCTTGCAGTAACCCTGTCAACGCCAACGCACCCCTCCAACATCTACCTAGTAGAGGGCGGGGCCTGGAGGAGGGCGACCTACATGCCCATGATGGGGTTAAGGGAGGAGCACTTAACGGCGCCCACGCTAATGAGGTACAAGAGCTTCGACGGCTTATCCATACCCGTATTCGTATACAAGCCTAAGAAGGGTAGGCCGCCGTACCCCACGGTGGTATGGGTTCATGGAGGGCCCGAGTGGCAGGAGCGCTACGCGTTCAACCCGCTAATCCAGCTACTCACCTACAAGGGCTTCTTAGTCCTCGCGCCCAACGTCAGGGGCTCAACCGGTTACGGTAAAAAATACACGCATATGGACGACGTGGAGAAGAGGATCGACGCGCTAAGGGACGTAGAGCAGCTTGCTAGGTGGGCCGTCGAGAAAGGGCTAGCGAGGCCAGGCCTCGGGATAATGGGCGTTAGCTACGGAGGATACGCTACGCTGGCGTGCTTAGCCTTCTTCCCTAAGTTCTGGGCGGCAGGCGTGGACGTCGTAGGGATAGCTAACTTGGTAACTTTCCTCAAGAACACTGGGCCGTGGAGGCGTAAGATAAGGGAGGCTGAGTACGGGAGCTTAGAAACGGACCTAGAGATCCTAAGGGACCTATCTCCGATAAACTACGTAGATAGGATAGAGGCTCCGCTGCTCGTAATCCACGGCAGAAACGACCCTAGGGTGCCTGTTAGCGAGGCCGAGCAAATAGTTAACGCCCTTAAGAGTAGGGGTAAGGTCGTGGAGGCTATCATCTTCGATGACGAAGGGCACGGCATATCTAAGCTACATAATAGGGTAAGGGCTTACTCCGCGGCCGTAAAGTTCTTTGAGAAATACGTAGCATCTAGAGCTCAAGGTTAAGGATCCTTCGAAGACTCCTAAAGGACGCCTATACCCTATTTTATCCAGCCAAAATATATGAGGAGTACCATGTTTATATATTTATATATCTCTATATAACGATAGCTTGATGAACAAAAGGATATTTACGCGGAAGGTACAGCTGACGGGAGGGTCTACGCTTATAGTCTCGCTCCCAAAGGAGTGGGCTTCTCGAGTAAACTTAAAGCCAGGAGACCTAGTGGCCTTAACCGTTCAGCCCGACTTCTCCCTTAAGCTCATGCCATGGGGTAGGAGGGATAAGCCCTTCTCGACGAGCTTAAAGCTAGGAGCCAATACTAAGCCGGGAGAAGCTATCAGGGAATTCATCGCTCGCTACCTAGTCGGATACGATGTAATAGAGATAGAGTTTGAGGACCCAGCGCACCAGCTAAAGAAGGCGATTAAGGAGGCGATGACGCGTAAGATGATAGGCGTTGAAGTAATAGAGGAAATGGCTAACAAGGTAGTAGTCCAGTGCCTAGCTCGGCCAGAGGAACTCTCCGCTATCAAAGCTCTGAGAAGGATGATGAACATCACGAGCCACATGATCTCCGACTCTATAGCGTCGCTTAAGTCCCCAAACGAGGAGGCGTTGCAGGAAGTTATAGAGAGGGACGAAGTCGTTGACAAGCTATACCTCTTTATAATAAGGCAGCTTAAGGCCGCCGCGCTAGGTCTCGTAATGCCTAGCGATATAGGCCTTAACGATCTAAGGGAGGCTTTAGGCTTTAGGATAATAGTGAAAAGCGTTGAGAGAATAGGCGACCACGCTAAGAGGATCGCGAGAACGATGCTTGAAACCCCGCAGGTAAGTAAAGCTAGCGGGCTCATACCCCTACTAGTCGACTTTGGCAAGGGCGTTCACGACGTATTCCTCAAGACCAGCAAGGCCTTGTTTAGCTATGACAGGAAGCTAGCGCACGTGGTCATAGAGGAGGCTAAGGAGTTAAGCGGTTTAGAGGGCGAGCTCGTTAAGAAGATAATAAGCTCCTCACCAAGCCCTGAGGTTGCGGTGGCGCTCAGGACTATCGGGGAGAGCTTGAAGAGGATAGCCGAGTATAGCTCGGATATCGCGGAGATCACCATCAACCTAGCCGTAGAGAACCCCCAGCTCTATGGCTAGGCGCGATGAGCTATCGGGGCATAGACTATAGGTAGCAGTACCGGTGAAAAAGTTCATTAACCATAAGCTACACTAAGGCGGGAGCTACTACACTCGAGGGAATACATGGGGAGGATAGGTATAAACCCAGTTTTAGCGACGCTGATGCTAGTGGTCCTAGCGGTAGGCTCCTCCTTAATATTATACGCCTGGGTATCCTCCTCGGTGCCTAAAGCCAAGAGAGAGGAGGCGCTGGAGGCTAAGGTTAAGCTAGAAGCTTACTCGATCACCCCCAATGGAGGGCTAATACTCTACGTGAGGAATATTGGTAGCACGAGGTTGGTAGTCGATGCCATATACCTAGAAATCGATGGTAGCGCGACCTTAGTAAGGAGGGGCGACGTCGTACTAGAGCCGGGAGAAGTCGAGAGGATAGTCGTAGACTCCTTCACCGTGAGGAGAGCGGCAGGGGGTATGTCGAGCCAGGTAAGCCTTAAGCTAGCGTCGGAGGTAGGCGTAGAGGCTAGCGTACTTTTACCAACTTCGGCCTTTAAGGAGGCAGTTAAACGTAAACCCCCGCTTATAGGCCTGGTCGCTTACCCCTCCTCGTCTAGAGCTCACTGGGTGATCCTAGACTACTCACAGGGTAGCTACATCCTCTACGGCGACTACGGCCCGGGAATTAGCGAGGCTACTAGGGTTGCTGAAGGCACAGCACCCGTGCTTACGAACGTCGACGAGTATACGATATCGGAGACCTGGGTGCCGTGGGATCAGAGACCCGTAGACTCTCCCGTCCTAATTGTGGTTAGTCCAACTAAGGCGCACCAGGACTGGGTATTCACCTGGCACGATCCTCACGGCACTTTCAGATTCTACCTAGAGGCTCTAGAAGGTGACGTGGAAACCGACTTCCTGATATTTTGGGAGGACATCTACTATCCACCGACTCATCCAAGGGTCGATGACTGGAAAGACCACGTAGTTAGGATCACCGTGTTTACTAACGGTACCTATAGGATAGCTGTATACCTAGCTAAGGGAGGCTACATGCACAAGTTCATGCTCGGCGTTACCGAGCCTTATGAAACCGTTCCGCAGCAGAGCGAGAGGTATACTAAACCGTTCGGGGCGTACTGGTCTAACGTGGAAGGCGGCTACTACAGGGCTATGGAGGATAAGATTTTCCTAGTTAATCCTAAGTAGCCATTTGGTAAAACGAGTTTAGACAACTGCCGGAAAATACATAATAATCTAGCGCGTGCTCTGAGAGCCGATGTTAGATAGGTGGCGCCTAGCGCTAGCAGTGTTCCTAGTCCTAAGCTTAGTTCTAGCGCAGTGTTCGAGCGGACAGGATACACCCAGTATCCAAGTCACTATTACTCCTAGTCCGCTAAGCGAGGGGGACATAGCTCTAATAACGGTTCACGTTTTAGGTCGTAGCGGAGAAGCCGTTAGCGGAGCGGAGGTCACCGGTGAAATCTACAGCTATGCTTCTGGGTACAAATCGGGCACGCTGAGGTTCATCCTCGTAGAGCCCGGTAAATACACGTGCAGGTGGGCTGCTATCGGTGCTCCTTCCGGCTCTTATTACCTTAAGGTGTACGTTAGGATAGGGGGTGAGACCTACGTCTACACTAGACAGTTTAGAGTGAGACCCCACGCCCCGCTCAAGTTAGACCTAAGCGTTCCCAGACTGGCAAGGTGGGGCGATACGATCGAGGTTAAGGTCTCCCTGCGTTCTAGTACCTGGTTAGGAGTGGGCAACTTAACGGTCTCCCTTAACGGGATCTGCAATCTCCTAAGAGTGGTAAGGGAGCAATTAAAGAGCGAGTACCTAGTACGGTGGCAAGTCCCTCCAATCCCTCCCGGCGTCTATGAGGTTATAGCATCCGTTGACGTCGGCAAGCTGGGGATCGCTAGGATAGCACGTAAACTAGTCGTTCTAAGCCCTAACGTATCTGCAGTCCCCTACGTCACCGCGAAGGCGTATCGAAGCTTCCTCAAGCCAGGAGACGTGCAAACAATCCTCGCCACAGTTAAGCTAGAGCCTAACGCTACGCCTCTCTCGGGGGCGCTCGTTTGGGCGCTAGTTAAAGGTCCCAACCTAGAGCTAAGGTTAGCGTTAAACGAGATATCGCCTGGCGTTTACGTAGGTTCGTTTAGGGTTCCTTTAAGCACTCGTGCAGGGGTCTATGAGGCCGTAGTGGTAGTGGAGCACGCTATCTACGGAAATTCTACCGGCAAGTGCGAGTTCGTGGTCTCTAGCGGGGAACAATACTCTGGTTTAACTAGCTTAAATGTATTTGCTGAACCACAATCCCTAGAGCTCTATATAGGGGAATACGCTTCAGTATATTTAACGATATCCCCTCCCGCCGGCCTACCCTTATCCTCCCTTAGCTTGTCGCTGCTACCGAAGGGGTGTATTAGAGCTACTGTCGAGAGTTTAGAGGAGGGAGTTCTGAGCGGGCATAAACGCGGGGACGTGCGCGTCTATAGGCTCTCGATGAGTGAACCGCTCGAGGAGGAGAAGCGCGTATTAAGGATTAACGTGACCTGCAACTGCGAAGGGTCGTACGAGCTAGTCCTGACAGAGGTGAAAGCGGTTAACGTTAACGGCGATAGATTGCTGGTAGCTGAGAACGTCCCGCTAATCATAATAGTTAAATGTAAGGCTATGCCCGGCGACGTTAACGGGGACGGGAAGGTCGACTTAGAAGACCTTATGGCCCTTCTAGAGGGCTTTGGCGCTAGCGAGGGCGAGCCTGGGTACTTTAGCGCAGCTGACTTAAATAACGACGGCAGGATAGATTTCCTCGATTTATCAATTATAGTAGCGCTAATGGGAGGGTAAGTTTGGCAGGTGGGCGCAAACTAAGCTGGTTGGATGCGATCGCGATAATGATAGTTGTAGCCATGTTCCTTTTAATCCCGTTCACTGCCTTCGCGCTAGCTGTAGCTGGCTACGGCGTAATATCCTCGCTAGCGCACCACGCTTTATGGGGCTCTGAGGAGGACGTTACGAATGCCGCTATATGGGCGGTAATCGCCGTTCTACTAACGGCGTTCTTAACGTACCTAGTTAAGTGGCATAGGGCTGGCGCCCGACTTTAGAGAGGGCTGATAGCGCCACTGGAACTGGTGAGATCGCATAGGCTAGTGCTAGCCAAGAGGGCGGCTTAGAGCTCACAACCCTATACATCTTAGCGTAAGGATCAAGTCTCAGCACTTCGCATCCGCCTATATCACAGATCCACAGAGCCCCTCCTTCCCATGTAAGCCCGTAAGGCGCTGGGGTGGGCGAGTAATATCTCCTCTTATTAACGCCTATGTATTATACTCTCTCTATTGGGAAAGTCCACTCTACCTGCTTATCGCCAGCTGGCTTATAGTAGTTCTTAGCGTAGTTTAGCGGGGTGAAAGGCCCTTTAAGCCATCCTTCATTTAGCTTAAGCCCATCTGGGTCGGCGACCTTAACTATATATCACGTGAAATCCAGCTCTTCTCTTAGCTCTTCGTCCTCGGCTAGTCGCCACGAGAGGTAGTCTAGCATTAACGTACCTACAGGCTCGTTGGGGTGTGGACAGCCGAAGAGCAGGCTTTATTCTTACCCTCACCGATCTTTATTGCGAGGATCTCGCGTCCGTCCCTTGAACGCCCCGCCTCAAATACCCTTACTATGTTGGGGTGTTTTTCAGCGAGTTTACGCGTGGATTCATTTAATTCATCTAACGTCATGAAGACTTTATAGTCAGGTATCTCCTCGAGCGCTCTAGCTATAAGATCTAATGCCATGGTCTACCGCCTTTTAGTGGGCTTAAGGAAATGGTTAAAAAGACTTTAGGCCTCTACCCCTATCCTACTAAGGAACATTTTAAGGAAGTCCTTAGCTCTTAGCTTAACCGCTACGGAGGCGTTAGGCTTCTTAGAGAACTTTTCTCCAAAAAGCTCCCTTCGTTCAACTATCGTCTGACCTCTTGTGGCGTCCCATGTAAGCGAGACTTCAACGTTATAATCCTCAAATTTGAAGAGGTCGCGGTCTATGCACACGCTTAAGGCTATGGGGTCGTGGAGGTGAAATACGCCGAACTTCTCGACGGGGAATCTGAGTATCTTAGCAGCGAACTCAGCCCTCCTATCGCTAGAGGAGGCTATCCTTTCGAGCACTTCCCTAGTTACCGCGGAGTCGGGGTGCATCGTAACGTCTAACCCTACGGCGTAGATCTTAGCCCCAGAACTAAACACTATGTGAGCGGCCTCGGGGTCAGACCATATGTTGAACTCCGAGACCTGCGTCGCGTTACCTATCCCTAAGGGGGTTAATCCGTAAGCGCCCCCCATAATGACTATCTCGCTAACCATCTCGGCGATTGACGGCTCCGTCGCGAGCGCCAGGGCTATATTAGTAAGGGGGCCGGTCGCTACTATCGTGACTTCGCCTTTTCCTAGCGATTCGATGGTCTCGACGATGAAGAAGGGAGCAGGCTCTTTCTCGGGTTCTCTCCTCGCTTCGGGTATTCCAGCTTCTCCTAGCCCGTCCTTGCCGTGGACGAAGTAACCCGGTACTAGTTCCCTTACGAGCGGCTTACGGGCACCCTTGTAAACTTTTACGCCCTCGACGCCGAGGTACTCTAGCGTTCTAAGGGCATTTTTACAGCCTCGCTCTACGGGAACGTTCCCCGCAACGGTTGTTATGCCGAGCAGCTCTATCTCGGGGGAGTTCACTGCGAGCTCTATCGCTAGAGCATCATCTATGCCCGGGTCTACGTCGAGTATTACCTTCTTCTTAGCCAATAGATCACCTACGCGCCGATAGGAGGGCTTTAAGTTGCTCTAAAGCTTCGCTTATCGTAATTGCGTTTATGTTAACGCCAGCCTCCCTAAGCCTATAGCTGAACTCGGCTATCTGGGGCGGCTTTATAGCCGCCTTCCTCAGGACGTCGATTGCGCTCATAACCTCCCGCGTGGGGCCATCCAGCACTATCCTACCGTCGGCCATCAGTATGGTCCTCCTAGCGACCTCGGCGACGAACTTCATGTCGTGCGTTATCACTATCACCGTCTTACCCTGCTCGTTTAGCTTCTTGCATAGGTCGGCTAGGATCATCCTACCCCTGTGGTCCTGGCCTGTAGTCGGCTCGTCTAGGACGAATACCTCGGGGTCCATGGAGATGACCGATGCTATCGTCAGCAGCTTCATCTTGCCGTAGTCGAGGTCGTACGGGTTCTCTTTCTCGTACCCCTCTAGCCCCACCATCGAGAGCGCCCACTTAACCCTCTTATCTAGCTCCTCTCCCTCAATTCCAAGGTTCTTAGGGCCGTACGCCACCTCGTCGTAGACCGTGCTAGCGAAGAGCTGGTGCGATGGGTTCTGGAACACGTAGCCTACCACCTTGACTATCTTATGAGTTGGCGTGTACCTAGTGTCCATCCCCTTAACGAGCACCCTGCCCTTCTTCGGCTTAAGTAGCCCGTTAAGGTGCTTAGCTAGCGTAGTCTTCCCGCCGCCGTTCTGCCCTATAATGGCTATCATCTCTCCGGGGTATATGTCTAGGCTAACTCCTCTTAGGGCCACAACCTTATCGTCGTAGGCGAACCAGACGTTTTCGACCTTAATTATCGGCTCGGCCATACTACATCACCCCTAGCGCCTCACCGTATATTTTAATTGCTTCTTCAAGCGTTATGGGAACCTCGAGATCGACCCCGACCTCCTTCTTAAGCAGGTACGTTAGCTCGGTGACGGACGGCGGGTTAACGCCGCACTTCTTAAGCTCCTCGACCATGCCTAGGACCTTCCTAGCGGGGCCGTACGCTACTACGCGCCCCTCGTTAAGTAGCATGATGTTATCGGCGAACGTGGCTAGCTCCTCTATCTCGTGCTCGACGACTACTATCGTCGAGCCCTCCTCCGCTAGCTTCTTTATGACCGAGAACACCTCGAACTTCCCTATGGGGTCTAGCTGGGCGGTAGGCTCGTCTAGGACGAGGACTTCGGGCTTAAGGGCTAGGACCGTCGCGATCGCTAGGCGCTGGGTCTGCCCTCCCGATAGCTCGAACGGAGCCCTCCACTCTAGCCCCTCTAGGCCTACCTTTTTAATCGCCTCCTTAACTCTAACGTCTATCTCCTCCTTCGGGAATCCTAGCATGCTAAGGCCAAAGGCTACTTCCTCGTACACTGTTAGCGCTACACCTGATAGCTGCTCCTCAGGGTCCTGAAACACCAGCCCTACCTTGGTAGCTAGCTCCGCGACAGTGTGTTCCAGCGTGTTCATACCGGCTACTACTACCCTCCCGGAGAACCTCCCGCCGTAGAAGTGCGGTACTAGCCCGTTTAACGCCTTGCATAGCGTAGACTTACCAGCACCGTTAGGGCCTATGATCCCTAGGACCTCCCCTTTCTTCACCTTGAAGGATATGTTCCTTAAGACGTTAGCCTTCCTAGGGTAGCTATACGATAGATTCTCAACCTCTATCACGTACTCGCTCATCCGAACCCACCTCAGCCAGCTATTATGTAAAACCTCATCTTCGCTATCGGTGAGAAACCGTAGACGAGGTATATGTATGCTAGCACCACGGTAGCTACCGCCATGGCGGCGAAGAATATGTAGTCTTCTGTTGCGAATGTTGT
>CAZAZN010000036.1:0-13917 GCA_964489665.1 uncultured Thermofilaceae archaeon | reverse complement strand
CCCCATCCCCCTCGTATCATCGTGGAGGGGCGAGAGGGGTAAAGAAGGAGGAGGGCGGCTCAGGGGAGCCTATCCCCCCACCGCTAGGAGCCCTACCTAAAGCTCTGAGCGCTGAGCCTCCCGGAGGGTGCTCGCCGCCTCACCGCGCCGCCCCGACTTCCTTAGCCCCGAGAGGTCCGCGGCAGCGCTGGTACTGCCGCGTTTTCTCGGGGCCGCACTTTCGTAGTTATTATCGAGGGTGTTGTGAAAAGCGTTGTGTAGTCGCCTACCTCTCTAGGGGCGAGTGGGGCCGCTTCGTGGAGCTATTAGAGGAGAGGCTTGCGGCGGCTAGGGAGGTCCTGCTAACCTGGAGGGGGAGGTACGAGGCTAGCCTTAAAGCCGGGCTAATGCCGCTCACGAGGGAGTACCTGGGTCACCTGCACCACCACTACAATACGATAGGAGTTATAGGGCTGCCGGAGGCGGCCGCCAGCTTCCTTCAAGATCCTAAGCTTTGGGTTGAGGGCTCCGAGGGGGAGATGAGGAGGGCCCTAGACTTCGAGCGCAGGGTGGTGGCATACATCAGGGAGCGTGCCGGAGAGTTCGAGGAGGAGGACGGCTACCTCTATAACGTCGAGGAGGTGCCGGGGGAGGGCGCTAGCTACAGGCTAGCTTTACTGGACTACCGTAGAGGGTACTTTAGGCCCGTTAGCGGCTCAACCCCCTTCTACTCTAACTCCATCGTCCCCTACTACGCGGACGTTCCCATCTTTAAGCGCGCCCTCTGGGAGGGCGAAGTACAGCGGGAGTTCACCGGAGGAGTTATGATGCACCTATTCCTCAGCGAGCAGCCAGACCCTACAGCTTTGAAGAGGCTCGTGAGGAGGATTGCGGAGAACACTAGGGTGGTCTACTTCAGCGTAACACCGGTCATAAGCGTTTGCAGGGGCTGCGGCTGGAGCGCCGTAGGGGTGTTCGAGGAGTGCCCCAAGTGCCATAGGCCCGTGGACGTGTGGAGCAGGATAGTAGGATACTACAGGCCGGTAAGAGCCTGGAACCCCGGCAAGCTAGCGAAGTACAGGCTAAGGAGGATGTACCGTAGCAAGGAGGCCTAGGTAGCCGCGGTGCCTAGTAGCGGGGCCATTAATTAACGCTCTTTCCTGCCTGCTTCAAGCGCCTTTATCTTCTCTACTGCTCCTCTAATAGCCCCTACCAGCATTCTGACATCGGATGCCGTTAACCCGTACGAGCCCACGATACGCCTTAGGGTGAGGCAGGCGCGCCTACGCCTATGCTCCGGTACGCCGAGCTCTGAAAGTAGGAGGTTAAAGTACTGTAAGAGCACCTCCGTCTCCTCTCTCCTCGGAAGTTCTCCTCTAATCTCGTGTGGGAGCGTCGACGCCTTGTATATCTCGTAGAATAGTATTGCGGCAGCATGGGATACGTTAAGTATTGGGAACGCGGGGTTCGCGGGTATTGTTACCACGATGTCGCACATTTCTAGCTCTCTATTCGTTAACCCGATGTCCTCGCGGCCGAGAACTACTAAAACCTTACCACTATAATTGACTATCCTGCTGGCAGCCTCCCACGGCGTAATAGCTCTACGCCTAGGCTCAGGCCCACGCTTACCGGTGGTTCCGACTACAAGGTCGAAACCCGGTAGTAAATCCTCTAGTGAACGTACCGTAACGGCGCTCTCTACGATTTCGCGGGCATGCGTCGAGTACTTTATCGCTTCCACCCCTACACGGCACCTAGGGCTGATGAGGTATAGTTTACTTAAGCCAAAGTTTTTCATGCAACGTGCTATGTAGCCTATGTTTAATTCGTAGAGCGGCTGTACAAACGCCACAGCTACCTTCTCGGAGAGCGGCTCGGTGCGCATTGCTCTCTCCTTGAGACAACGCATACTTACCGCTTAAAGCATTAAGGACCCCGTGTGCGATACCTAGTGAAGCGCTAGGGTGTGCCTTTTGGAGGGAGCGGCTGAAGTATCGGAATTACTCAAATACCTAACCCACGAGGTAAGGCTCAAGATTCTAGCCGTACTAGCCGAGCGGGGTTCTTGCCAGTTTTCCGAGCTGGCAAGTTTAGTTAACGTCAAATCCTCAAGTAAACTAAGCTTTCACTTAAGCAAGCTAAGGGAGATCGGCTTAATAAGCGTTGGGCGCGGAGGGCTATACTACATTACTCCGAGAGGGAAAAGAGTCCTTTCTAAAGTAGTAGAAATGCAGCTAAGCCTGAGGAGAGGGAGGTTTGGCAAACTGGTCATTAACGAGAAGGGCTGCCCGCTAGGCTACGTAGACGATTACCTTAGGAACGTCCTCGGCTTGGACCCCGATCGAGTGCCTTCTGACGTAGCCCTTAGAGTAGAGCTATACCTAGCGTCATCAAGGGAGGAGCACGTTAGGCGCGCGCACCTTCTAGCATTACTTGCGGCTAGCTGGCTATGTGCCGGAGGACTAAAGCTGGAAGACGACGTGCACGTAGTCCCGCTTAAACTAGCTGAGCGAGTGCTCACGGGTAACATCTCGAGCTATAGGTCTGTAGCCTGGAAAGTTCTAACTGAGCTCTTAGACGAGTACGTAGTAGGCTACCTAATACCGCCTAAAATCAGGAGTCTTCTGTACAACGGCTACCTTACAATATTAGCGCCTAGAACGATTTACTCAGGAGGGACGGTTCTAGCTGTTAAAGCGTCCTCTCTCCTGCCTACTAGGGGTAAGGGGCTAGACGTAGCCTTAGGTCTGTGCCGCACGCTAGAGGAGCTTCACGCCTTTGTCGCTGAGGTGCTACTCTACGAGTTTGAGAGCCTTATCACGGCGCTCGCTTCGGCTGGAGAGAACGAGGTTCGTAAGGCAATAAACTTGTTAGTCGATGCTGTTAGCAGGATATCCGCGGAGGGTTGCCAGGTAACCTTCTACTTAGGTAATGGTATTAAGGAACTCACACCAGAACAGTGCGAGGTTCTAAAGCGGTTAGTAGCGGTGCTTGGAAAGTCTCAGATACCTGCTGCAGTGCTCTTTGTAAACGCTCGTAAAGCTGACGAGCAAGTCTTAGCGTTCCTAGCCGAAGCGCACCACAGCGGTGTGCAGGTAGTTTTCACATTAGATGACGCTCAGCCTGCTTGGCTGATTAGTTCTCATGCAATAAGGTTACCACCTCCTCAAGAAGGTCCTGTGCTGGTGAAGCTTGCCGCTGCGGTTAACTTACCTATAGTGTACGCGCGCGCTATTAAGCAGAGATACGACATCGTGGAATTCCTCCGAGGCATTGCCCAGTCTTTGTCAAGCATGGAAGCGTACGAGCGCGAGCCGCCCATACTAGAGGTCCTTAGAAAGCGTGTCAGGAAGGGGGTAAAGGTCGTTAAGTCATTATCGCTAGTAGGCTTTGAAATGGCCCTACGCCTTCACCACGGAGAGCTGGATAAAAACAGGCTACTAGGCTTAACTGCTAGGATCTGGAGGGAGCTGAGGGACATGCTGGGAGATGAGCGCTTAGTAATTTCTGGCGCCTTAGCGGCGCACGAGCCTTACTTACAAATTAACGTGTTCTCAGGGCTCCTGAAGGAGGCGGCTAGGAGAGGGCTTCCGCCTCGCATCGAGGACTTCAACGTGCTAAGCCCGTTCTCGAATGCTCGCGAGAGGAGCCTAGAGGAAAGGGCAGAGCTTGAAGGAGCGTTCCACAGGGTAATACCTAAGGGATCTCTGCTCAGCATTAAGGCAGAGGGCGCGATAACCGCTTCCTCCCTATTAAGCCTGCGATCCCTACTATCCGCATACAACGTTGAGGCCTTCGAGCTAGCCGTAGATATATCTAAATGTTCGAGATGTGGTACAACTTATATAGGTCACGAGTACATATGCCCTAGCTGTCTAAGCCATAATATGACGCTGTTGATAAGACCCTTAGTGAGGCTTGAAGAGGTATCCAGGGTACCCGAGGCGGTAAAACGAGAGTACGGCAGGCGCGCGAGCTATCGCTGCTAAGGTGATTACCCGCCTAGGGTAGCCTATCGAGTAGCTCGTGCACCACGGTTATGCAGTGGCTTGTTAGGTAGGATAAAGGACCTAAGTTAATGCGTCTTATTCCTAGCCCATCTAAGAAGTCCTCCGTCCTCCTATCTAAGCCTAGGTGATCTCCTAGTATGAAGAACTTTGCTGACCTGAAGCCCGGGTCACGCTCCGCTGGAACGCCCAGCTCGTGGAGATAAACTACACAATCTTTGCCGACAGCCTCAACTATTCTGGCGACTAGTGCTTGAAAGCTCACCCTAAGGGTGGCGAATCCTCTAACGCTCTTCCCCGAAAGTAGCTCGATTATCACCCGGCCTAGCTCCCCCTCGCTAAGCGGTAGCTCCCGTATTTCGGAGCCTAAGGCTACAAGGGCTAGCGGAGGTTTAGGCGGTCCTTCGAGTACCGAAACGATCGCCGTATCCCGCCTAGGCCCCTCGGGGGTAGCGATAGCCGAAATCACGGCACGTACAACTAGGTCCATCCTACCGCCTTGGGATGCTAGGCTTACAGCCGTAAAGGTCGGGGCTGTAGCCGCTGTCGAAGCTCTGATTAAGAAAACCCTTCTGTAAGGTGCTAATAGATCTAGAAATTCCAAGCTTCTATTACCTTAATGGGACCTTCTTCTTCCTTTCCGATTCAGGCCGTATCTTTATTATCCCTCTAAAGATGGCGCACCTGATACACAGGGTCTTCGTTACGTGGTAAACGGGGATTATCGCCCCTTTCTTCCTCAACTCCCTGGCGAGCTGGGGATCTATCACCGTATATGGGCGCGTAATTCTAACAGCCTTGCTACGAGGAACTAGCGCTCCACACTCATCGCACTGTACCATGTCCTCCTTGCCCTTACTGCCTTTGTGCCTACCCCTGCTCTTACGCTTCTTCGGCAATACATCACCCTGCCTTGCTACGTTCAACCTTTTCTTAAACCTATCGAGCCTGGGGCGCGTCTAGGGCTTCGTCGCGTAGATGATATAGCCGGTATGCCCTACCATGCGGGTGTGAGGCCTAAATCCCTCCCTAGTAAATATGTACCTTCTCTCGAGTAACTCTATGCACTCGACCGAGATGAACCCCTCTTCCTCTAGCTTAAGGGCAGCTATCTTAGCTTGATCAGCCGTAGGTACGAAGCACACGTACCTGCCTCCATGCTTTAGAGCTTTAAACGCCTCCTCTATCACGTTCCAAGGGTCGGGCATATCGAGCACTACTGCGTCAACTCCTTTCTCAATGATACCCCTCCTCACGTCCCCTAATCTGAACCTAACGTAGCGGTCTAACCCCGCTCTAGCCAGGTTTCGTCTAGCTAGCGCCTGTACGTCTCTCCTAACATCATACGTGTAGACTATGCCTAAGGGCCTAACAAGAAAAGCCAGCACGGCGGTGAGATATCCCGATCCCGTACCAGCCTCCACTACGCGCGAGCCAGGTCCTACGTTAGCTGCTATTGCTATCCTAGCGGCGTCCTTTGGGTAAATGACCTGCGTTGCGCGCTTAAAAATCGAGAGAACGTCGACCACCGATGGCCGCGTCACGGTGTACTCGAACCCGCTAGAGGTCCTGTACCGCCCCCCGTAGGGCCTGCCTAGTAGGTCGGAAAGCTCTATTGCCCCCTCGTTTAAGTGTAGTGTCACGCCGGCCTCTGCCCTCGCGACGTACTGTCTCCCGCTTTTAAAGCTTAGTAATACAAGCTCGCCTTCTCTCACTCTCTCTAGCGTCAAGCTCCTCAACCCTTAAGGCCCTGCTGAGAGCGAGGCTATCTAAAATTTAAGGCTAACAGGGGTAACATGAGGCTTATAAGTTAGCGGGAGGCGCAATCTGGGAGCGGTGGTAAAGTATGGTGAACGTGAAGTTCGTGCCTCCGCAAGCTCTCATAGAAGAGGTAGCGAAGTACTTAAAGGAGAACGTAGAGGAGGTTAAGCCGCCTGAATGGGCGATGTACGTTAAGACAGGGTGCCATAAGGAGAGAGTTCCCGAGGACCCCGACTGGTGGTATAAGCGCTGTGCCTCTCTGCTTAGGAAGCTATACCTTCACGGTCCCGTAGGCGTAGAGCGCCTTAGGACGGCGTACGGTGGGCGCAAAGACCTTGGGCATCGGAGGGAGCACTTCAGGAAAGCTGGCGGCGCGATAATCCGAAAAGCTCTTCAGCAGCTTGAAGCCGCCGGGCTAGTGACTAAGGTGGAGGGAAAGGGCCGAGTTTTGACGCCAGAGGGGCGTTCTCTCCTCGATAGGATTGCTGCTAAGATCTTTAGGACGATGGTTAAGGAAAATCCGGAGCTAAGGAAGTACATATAGCGCTGTTAAGGGTAAAAGTTCCACGGTGAGACCTGGTGGAGGAGTACTACGATGAGGAGTTAGAGGCTATTAAGAGGAAGAAGCTCCTGGAGTATCAGCGTAAGCTTAGGGAGCTGATGGCGGCTGAGGAAAGGAGGCGGATCGAGGAAGCTAGGCGAGAGCAGATTCTTCGACGTATATTGAGTCCCGAGGCTAGGCAGCGATTAGCTAACCTGAGGATGATAAGGCCGGAGCTCGTCGAGAGGCTAGAGGAGCAGCTGATAGCGCTAGCCACTTCTGGGAGGTTGAAGGTTCCTCTAAGCGATGAAGAACTCAAAAACATACTGGCGAGTTTAGCTAGGCAGACGAGGAGGGAGTATAGGATAAGGTACGTTCCCTCGGGCTAAAGCTTTAAAGCGCGATTACGTATAGGCGAGGGCTATGACTGCGCACTATAAGCCTGCTGCGAAGAAGAGGAGGCTAGCCAGCGCATTGAAGTCCAACTACCCGATTCCGATATGGGTCATAGCTAAAACCCTAGGCAAAGTTAGAAGAAGGCCGAGGAGGCACTGGAGGAGGAGCAGGATGCAGCTATAGAGGGTGGGGGCCATGTCGGAGACAGTAGAGAGAGTCTATGTAATACCCCTAAGGGACGCGTATAGGGCGCCTAGAAAGAAGCGGGCTAAGGTAGCGATAAGGATCATTAGGGAGTTTGTGAAGCGGCACCTTAAGGTGGAGGAGGTTAAGATAGGGAACGACGTTAACGAGTACGTCTGGAGCCGTAGCATCGAGAAGCCTCCTAGAAGGGTTAAAGTCAAGGTCGTTAAGGAGGAAGACGTGGCCGAGGTCTCACTAGCCGAGAGTGAGTAGGCTTGTCTCTAGAGAAATTAACGATTTTCGGCAGCTCTAGCGTAGGCGTCTATATCTACGCCTGTGATAAGTACGTGCTCATTCCTCAGGACGTACCGGAGAAGGTTGAGCGGACCGCTGAGGAGATATTCGGAGTACCGGTCTACAGGGTCTCGCTGTGCGACTCGACGCTTGTGGGAGTTTTCGCTGCTGGAAATTCTAAAGGCTTACTTCTAAGCCGCTTTGTAAAGGACTACGAGCTAAGCGTCGTTAAGAGAGTATTGGGCGATGAGGTAATTGTTGAACCCCTATACGATATTAGGGAGAGCGCACTAGGGAACCTCATACTGGCCAACGACAGGGCGGCGCTGGTCAGCCCGCTTATTCCCAAGAGAGCACTAGCAACCATAGAGGACGTACTTGACGTCGAAGTCGTACAGGGTGAAATAGCGCACATGTCCCTTGTAGGCTCGCTTGCCGTAGCGTCGAACAGGGGCGTGCTAGTATGCCCTTTAGCCACTGATGAGGAGCTCAAAGCTCTCGAGGAGCTATTCAAGCTGCCAGTGGACGTTGGCACGGTTAATAGGGGAAGCATCTTTCTCAGAGGAGGACTCGTCGTAAACAGCACAGGTGGATTAGTCGGGGAAGATACTACAGGCCCCGAGCTCATGAGGATTCAGCAAGTCCTCTTCCCCTCGAGGTCCTAAGAGCAGAGTTTTAATACAGCGAATAGAGGAAGGTAGGAGACCCCAGCTATCGCCTCTGCGGGGACTAAAGCATGACACGCGAGGTCAAGGTGTTTAGGATTAGGGGTTTAATGAAGTACAGAACTGGCGATGCCCAGCCCTTTACCATAGAGGTTACGGCTCTAAGCGAGGAGCAAGCGTTAGAGAAGGTCTACAGCCTGTTAGGGTCGAGGCATAAGCTTAAGCGAAGGAATATAAAAATACAAAGTATAGAGGAGGTATCAATAGAGGACGTTAAAAGCG
Source organism: uncultured Thermofilaceae archaeon (assembly GCA_964489665.1). GTDB lineage: Archaea > Thermoproteota > Thermoprotei > Thermofilales > Thermofilaceae > CAZAZN01. Next base: position 5,806 of record CAZAZN010000036.1, on the reverse strand, counting down.
ACTACGCGAGAAGGTTACTAGAGCTAGGTAGGCTGGTGGTAATCTAATGTCATCTGAGAGGAGTAAACTAAGCGCCGAATACGCGCTACTAGCGCAGCTTGCTAATGAACTTAGGAGCCAGTTAGACCTGCTAAACGCTGCTTTAAACGAGGTTCTAACGGCTAAGGCTGCGCTAGAGGAGGTTAGCAAGCTTAAAGGAGGCGAGGAGTTGCTTATCCCCCTAGGAGGAGGTGTAATGATAAAGGCTTTATTCAAGGGCGAGCATAAGGTGCTCGTTAACGTAGGTAGTAACGTGATCGTCGAGAAAGATCTTGAAGGCGCGGTAAAGTACCTTAGTGATAGAGAGCAGGCCCTAAGGCGCGAGCTGCAGCAGAGGGCGAGCGAGTACAGGAGTATCTTGGAAAGGTTACGTGAGCTGGAAAGCAAGATAGCTCAAGCAGGTCGGTGAAAGGCTTGTTTCACGAAGCTCAGGCAGGCTTTAAGCGCGTTTGCCGAAAAACTAGCCTATACTGACCTAAAGCCCGAGGATATCGGGGAATACGAGATGGAGTTACTGCTTTCTCTCACGGAGTGCGACGTCGCGGTAGAGGTAGCTGAGCATATAGTTGAAAGGGTTAAGGAGAAGGCTCCGTCTATACGCGTTAAAAGGTTTGAGGATAAAAGGAAGGCTATCAGGAGGCTTTTACGGGAAGTTCTGCTCGAAATGCTCTCTAGGGCTCCGCCATTTAGCCTTGAAGATGTCATAAAGTTTAAGAATAAACGACCATTCGTTATATTATTCGTGGGTCCTAATGGACACGGGAAGACTACTACGATAGCTAAGGTAGCTAAGTACTTAAAGGATAGGGGGCTAACGGTAGTTCTCTCAGCTTCTGATACGTTTAGGGCCGGTGCAATAGAGCAACTAGAGGTTCACGCTAAGAGGCTTAACATACCCCTAATAAAGCACAGGTATGGCGCAGATCCGGCAGCGGTCGCCTACGACGCGGTAATGTACGCTAAGAAGCGTAGGATAGACGTTGTTCTCATCGATACGGCTGGAAGGCTTCAGAGCGACGTAAACCTGATGGAGGAAATGAGGAAAATAGCTAGGGTAGTTAAACCCGACCTAACGATATTCGTTGGTGACGCCTTAACGGGCAACGACGCTCTAGACCAAGCGCTTAAGTTTAACAGTTCAGTGGGTATAGATGCAAGTATCTTAACTAAGGCAGATGCCGACGCTAAAGGAGGAGCTGTGCTATCGATAGTCTACGCTACTGGAAAGCCCGTGATATTCCTAGGCACGGGACAGGGCTATGACGACTTGCGCGAGTTTAAGCCCGAGGAGTTTGTACTCTCACTTCTCGGCGGTGAGTAAGTATTGGCAAAGCATCTTTTAACTCTACTCGATTACACAAGCAATGAAATAAAGCTGCTGCTTAAGGCTTCTTCTGTCCTAAAGCGGATCAGGCGGTCGGGCATTAAGAAAGCCCCTCTAATAAGGCCTTTTACAGCGGCCTTGATATTCGAGAAGCCTTCAACGAGGACTCGTGCGTCGATGAGCGTTGCTGTCTACGAGCTAGGCGGGTACCCGGCGGTATATAGCTTCAGCGAGCTTCAGCTGTCGCGAGGGGAGCCGATCAAGGATACTGCTAGAGTTCTATCGCGTTACCACGACTTAATAGCTGCTAGGGTTAGGAGGCACAGAGACCTAGAGGAATTAGCCTCCTTCTCCTCGGTGCCCGTAGTTAACATGCTTAGCGATATGTTCCATCCGCTACAGGCCTTAGCGGATGCGATGACGATCATGGAGTATAAGGGGGATTTAAGGGGCTTGAGGATCGCCTTCGTGGGCGACGGTAGAGATAACGTGCTCAGTTCGCTTATGGTGATTTGCTCTAAGCTGGGTATGAGCATAGCTGTAGCGTCGCCGCGCGAATACTGGCCGAAGGAGGAGTTCCTGGAAAAGCTCGGGAGGCTAGACATAACTTTAACAGAGGAGCCTGCCGAGGCCGTTAGGGGCTCTGACGTGGTGTATACCGACGTGTTCGTAAGTATGGGTCAGGAGCATGAGCGAGAAAGGAGGCTAAGGGTGTTCATGCCGAAGTACACCGTTACCCTAAAGCTATTTGAGCTCGCTAAGGAGGACGCCATTTTCATGCACTGCTTACCAGCCCGTAGGGGAGAGGAAGTGGAAGATGCCGTTATAGAGCATGAGAGGTCTGTAGTCTTCGAGCAGGCCGAGAATAGGCTCCACACGGCTAAAGCAGTTCTCCTTTACCTCTTAGATCAGAGCACTGTGCGCAGGTTAGCGTGCTCCTCGCTGAAAACTCTTTAAAAGGTAATACCGCTTAAAGCAGGGGTGCCGATGGGGCTCATGTCGTTCATTAGGGACGCAGTGAGGGTACTAAGGCTTGTGAGGAAGCCCGATAAGGGAGAGTTCATCCTCACCTTAAGGGTTGTAACCGCTGGCATGGCCCTCCTAGGTGCGATAGGCTTTGTCTTTCAGCTCATAGGCTCAACCTTCCAGCTCGCGAGGGTTGCTGTCTTTCCGAGGAACCTCGTGCTCGTAGTCCTGCTAGTCCTGCTCGTAATTATTATGGGGCTAGCGGCCTACGCGTACCGGCGGTACAGGGTGTAAAGGCATGTCGGAGCGCGATTTAGCAAGTAAGGTCAGGTTCTTTGCCGTGAGAACCACTATAGGCCAGGAGCACAACGTCGCGCTGCTTATGGAGGAGAGGGTAAGGGGTAGGAAGCTGCCGGTCTACTCGCTATCCGTAATTCCGGGGCTTAAGGGGCTTGTCATAGTAGAGGCTAGGGCCATGTACATCGCGCAGCAGGCTAGCTACGGGATTAGGCACGTAAGGGGGCTAGTTAGAGGAGGGCTAAAGTTCGAGGACATAGAGAAGTTCGTAGTGCCTAAGCCCGTAATCGAGATGGTGAAGGTGAACGACATCGTTGAGATCACGGGAGGACCCTTCGTGGGCATGCGTGGCAGGGTAGTCCACGTCGATAAGACGCGAGGAGAAGTAAAGGTCGAGATAACGGAGGCGACCTACCCGCTACCCATCACTATCAGCGCCGAGCTCATAAGGATAATCTCGCGCGGAGAGGAGGAGAGGAGTGAGGGCTAACGCTCTCCTCGACCTAAGGCAGCTCCTCGAGCACCTAAGGAGTAGGCAGCTGCTCGTCGAGGTTGACGAAGTCGAAGCCGAGTATGAGGCGGCGTGGTACCTCAAGCTCTACGATTCAAGGAGGGCAGTTCTTTTCTGCAGGGTTAAGGGCTATGAAATGGGTGCAGTTGGGAACGTTTTCACTAACAGAGAAATCCTCTATGCCGTCCTAAACGCTAGGAGCGATAAGGAGGCTTTTACTAAGCTACTATACGCTGTAGATAACCCCCAAAAGCCGCGTGAAGTTGTAAATATTAACGGCTATAAGAGCATAGGAGATGATGTATACAAACTACCTATATTCACGTTCTACGAGGGCGATGGCGGCCCCTATCTAACCTCCTCTATAGTGATCGCTAAGGATCCGGACCTAGTCGACTTCCAAAACGCCAGCTTTCACAGGATGATGGTTATCGGCGAGCGCAAGCTCGCCGTGAGGATAGTCCCGCGTCACCTACATAAGATATTAAGCAAGGCTAAGGCTCGGGGACAGGATCTAGAGGTCCTCGTCGCGATAGGCGCTCCTCCCCACTTCTGCGTAGCAGCGGCGACCTCCCCGCCCTACGGCGTTAGCGAGCTTAATGTAGCCGTAACTTTAGCCGAGGGCAGGCTAAGGGCTGTTGATGTGGGATACTCTGGGCTACTTGCCCCCGAAGGCTGCGAGGTGCTCATCCTCGGGCGCATACTAAAGGACGAAACCGCGCGGGAAGGGCCATTCGTCGACATAACCGGCACACACGACATAGTACGAGACCAGCCAGTACTGGAGGTAGAGGACATACTAGTTCGGCCCGGCGCCGTCCTCTACGAGATACTGCCGGCAGGCGAGGAGCATAGGCTGCTCATGGGCTTTCCACGCGAAGCGCTAATATGGAGGAGCGTGTCGGCCGTAGTGCCTAGCGTAAAGGCAGTAAGGCTAACTAGAGGCGGCTGCGGCTGGCTAAGCGCCGTCGTATCGATCGAGAAGCGTACCGAGGGGGATGGTAAGCTCGCGATCCTAGCAGCCTTCGCCGCCCACCCATCCCTAAAGCTGGTCACGGTAGTAGACGAGGACATCGACGTAGACGACCCCTACCAAGTCGAATGGGCCTTAGTCACGAGGATGCAGCCAGACGAGGATGTAGTCATAGTCAGGGGCGTCAGGGGCTCGAGCCTAGATCCGTCGGCAGATCAGAGGAGGCTCATAACCTCGAAGATGGGTATAGACGCTACGCGGCCGCTGGACAAGCCCAAGGAGCACTTCGCGAGAGCTAGGATCCCCTCCAAGGGATCTCAGCAACCCGAGCGGGCACCCCCCTCCTAGAGACGCCCCTAGCCACCAGGTGGGCTATCAGGGAGTGCCTAACCCTTCCAACTCCTCCAACCCTTGCCACCTCGAGCACAACCCCCCTTTCGGCCGGTAGGGGCCTTACCACGAACTTATCGCTCCAGCACCAGCCCTTCTTAACCCCCCTCCTATACCCGTAGCTCACTCTAACGAGGAATTCTCCTGTACACCGCTTAACCTCTAGCTTCGCAGTGCCTATAACCTCCCCATCTCGACCAGCCACGTCGAGCAGGGTCGATATCTCGTAGCCGTCTAGCTCCTCCAAGCACGCCTCCACGTCGCGCACTGAGACGTCGCCTAAGATGAGGTACCTGCGCGGGATCACCAGCCTTAAAAGGCTGCAGCCGTTAAAAGGCTGGCGTGCCCAGCATCGAGAAGAGGTTCAGGAGGGGGCTAAGGGAGGCTAAGCCAAGGCCTGACGACAGCGTAGTACTAGTAGCGAGGCCGGACTCCCAATCCCTCCTAGCGCTTAAGCTGCTAGCCAAGATAGAGAGGAGGTTTCCTCGCGTTAAGTTAAGCGTAGTAGAAGTAGCGCCTCCCTCGACCACGCCAGCCCTTAAGGCCCCCTGCCGAGAGCTAGGGGTAGGCTACGGGGCCGTTACAAGCGAGGGGTATGCGTACACAGACCTCAGAAGGGCGGCGCTGCTAGCCCTAAAGCCCGACGACCTCCTCCTAGTCCTACCCGACACGGCCGAGGACCTAGCCGCCTACCTGCTAGGTGAAGTCGCGCTAGGCGCCGTGGAGGGCCTAGAGCTAGACGCTAGGTTCAGGGTAGCCTACCCGTTAGCTAGGGTAAGCGTGCGGGAGCTGCCAGCAACCCCCTTAAAACCGTACCACGAGCTAGCCTACAACCACTGGCCGAAGGGGCTTAGGCGAGCGTGGAACGCGGCCGTCAAGCTCTCCGAAAGGGGGATAATGACACCCCAAGCCCCTGCAGCCCTACTAAGGCGGCTAGCTAGAGCGCTACGGACAAGACATATAGCGATGTTGAACGGCTAAAACCTGAGCCCGACGCGAGACGACTTTTAAAAAAGAGGGGAAGAGAAAGGTATAAAAGCCCCGAAAAAGCCCCATAAAATGGCCGCGGCTTCCGGCGGCTCGCCCAGAAGTGGGAGAGGATGTGCCCTCTCCCAATGAAGGGGCGGCCTCCAGCCGCGGCCACACGGTGAGGGCCCGAACACCCAAGCCCCCGCGAGGGGCTTGGAAGTTCGGGCCTGAGAGGGCTCCGGCGCGGTGCGCGGGGTAGGCTCCCCCGCCGCCTTGCGGCACGACTCCGGTTGATCCTGCCGGACCCGACCGCTATCGGGGTGGGGCTAAGCCATGC
>CAZAZN010000035.1:0-14122 GCA_964489665.1 uncultured Thermofilaceae archaeon | reverse complement strand
GCCTATGAACGCGTACCCCTCACCCCCCACGACGAGCGGGACCTCGCCCGCCACCTCCACGTCCGGGTACTCTACGTCGAGCGCGAGCCGCGCCACCTCCTCGACCTCGCCTAGCACCCCTCTAAGCTCCCGGGCTAGGCCCCTCAGCCTACTCGGCGTGAGGGCCTTGGAGAAGCCCCCTACGACGCACGCGTTGGGGTGGGTTAGCCTGCCGACTATAGCTCCCCCAACTCTCGAGAGGGTAGCTCTCGCCTCCAGCACCCTCCTAACGAGCTCAGGCCTATCCCTAGCCATCTCGGCGGAGCTCTCGTAGCCTAGGTAGTCGGGTAGGGCTAGCAGGGCTAGGTGGACTAGGTGATTTTCAGCCACCTCGCACGCTACCGCCGCCTCCCTAAGCTTAGCGACCTCTTCGGGAACCTCGACGCCTAAAGCCCTCTCGAGGGCCGATATCGAGCATAGGGTGTGGCTAACGCTGCAGGGGCCGCATATCCTAGAGACGATCCTCGGGACTTCATCGAACCTCCTGCCCACTACCAGCTTCTCGAAGAAGCGCGGGTCGTTAAGTACCTTAAACCTAGCTACGGGCCTCCCGTTAGCTAGCTCGACCTCGAGCTCCGCGTGTCCAACTATCCTTAACACCTGAGACGCGAGGCTCATATCAGCTCACCCTACACCTCCTTTATCCTCTCGTAGCCGGGCGCGTTAGAGCAGAAGGTGGAGAGGACCTCCAGAACCCTGCTAAGCGGCACGCCCATCCTCCTGTAGTAGCGGGCGGCTTCCTCGAGGACGTCCCTCCTCGTGATGAGCCCCCTGCAGCCGGAGCAAGGAGACCCCTCCTTAATGCACGCGGCCCTGCACCCCGCCATCGTTACGGGGCCTAAGCAGACCTCCCCCTTGGCTAGCAGGCACTCCTCCTCGGGGAGCGGGCATTCGGCGCAGACGGGTATGCCCTCTACGCCTAGCTCCTCACACAGCTGTAGGAGCAGGCAACCGCCCTTACGCGGGCAGGACCAGCACCTTATCCTGTGGGCTGCCAGCAGTAGCTCTAGGGTCGTCCTCCTAGCCTCTAGGACCTTCTTACTCCTAGTAAGCACCTGTAGCCCCTCGGAGACTGGGTAGGCGCAGGCCGGCACCAGCTTGCCTCGGGGAGCTAGCTCGACTACGCATATCCTACACGTAGCCTCGGAGAACAGGCCAGGCACGTGGCACAGCGTGGGGATCCTTATCCCCGCCCGCTTAGCCACATCCAGTATCGTCTCGCCCTCCCTAGCCTCGACCTCGACCCCATCTATCACGATCTTCACGCCCATCACCTCTTCACGATAGCCCCCTGCGGGCAGGAGAAGTAGCAGGAGCCGCACCTAGTGCACAAGGACGGGTCTATCCAGTACTTATCGCCCCTACGGCTTATCGCGCCGGTCGAGCACCACCTGGCGCATAGCCCACAGCCCGTGCACTTCTCCGGGTCTATCCAGTACTCGACGAGCTTAGCGCATACCTTAGCCGAGCACCTCTTCTCCCTTATGTGAGCTAAGTACTCGTCCCTGAAGTACCTTAGGGTCGATAGCACCGGGTTTGGAGCCGTGCCGCCGAGCGCGCACAGGCTAGCGTCAAGCATGGCGCGCCCAACCTTCTCCAGTACCTCGAGGTCCTCCTCCCTCCCCCTTCCCTCGACTATCCTCGTAAGGGTGTCGTAGAGGGCCTTCGTGCCAACGCGGCACGGTATGCACTTGCCGCACGACTCGGCGAGGGTGAAGCTCGTGAAGTACCTAGCCACGTCGACTATGCAGCTGGAGTCGTCGATCACGACGAGCCCTCCGGAGCCCATGATCGCTCCAGCGGACCTCAAGCTCTCGTAGTCTATCGGGAGGTCGAACAGCCTCTCCGGCAGGCAGCCGCCTGAGGGACCGCCGATCTGAACGGCCTTTATCCTCCTACCCTCCTTCGGGCCGCCCGCGATGTCGTACACCAGCCGCCTTATCGTCGTGCCTATCGGGACCTCGAAAGCGCCGGTCCGCCTAACGCCGCCGGTCACGCAGAAGATCTTCGTGCCCTTGCTCTTCTCCGTCCCGTGCCTGGCGAACTTCTCCCAACCGTACGCCATTATCGTAGCGACGTGGGCGAGGGTCTCGACGTTATTTATGACCGTTGGCTTACCCCAGAGCCCCTTAGTCGCCGGGTACGGCGGCCTCTGCCTAGGCATTCCCCTGCGCCCCTCGATGGCGGCTATGAGGGCGGTCTCCTCGCCGCATACGAAGGCTCCAGCGCTCCTAACGACCTCAACGTCGAAGCTAAAGCCACTCCCGAGTATGTTCTCCCCTAGGAGCCCGTACCTCCTAGCGTCCTCAACCGCCTTCTCCAGCCTATCGGCCATTAACGGCTTCTCGGCCCTCACGAAGATGTAGCCCTTCCGGGCTCCAACCGCATAAGCCCCTATTATCATCCCCTCGAGGATCCTGTGGGGATCCGCCTCCGCCAGCATCCTGTTCATGAACGCGCCGGGATCGCCCTCGTCCCCGTTGCATATGAAGAACTTTACGTCGCTCCTCTGCTCCCTACATATCTTCCACTTAAGCCACGTGGGAAAGCCCGCGCCACCGCGCCCCCTAAGCCCAGACTTCCTTATCTCCTCGATCACCTCCTCAGGCTTCGTCCTCAAGGCCCTGTGCAGCCCCCTGTAGCCCCCGTAGAGCACGTACTCCTCGATGGACTCGGGATTCACTACGCCGCAGTTCCTCGACACCCACCTGACCTGGTACCTCCAGACGTCGAGCTCCTCTAGGAGCGGTACCCTGTCCTCGCCCCTAGCCGTCCCCTTCCTCTCTCTGAGGGCGAATGCCCCCGAGACATCGCCATCGAGGTAGGCGTCGAGGATCTCGCCCACTTTCTCCGGGGTGACGTGGTCGTAGAGGGCCCTAGGGTACTTCCTGCTAATGAGCTCCACAAGGGGCTCGAGGTAGCAGAGGCCCATGCAGCCTACCGGCACTACGTCGGCGTCGATGCCCCTCCTAGCGACCTCCCTCCTAAACGCCTCGAACACCTCCCTAGCGCCAGCGGCCAGCCCACAGCTACCCATGCCGACGTTTATCCTCAGCCCTCCCCTCCCATACCTTAGCTCCTCGATCCTCCTCTGCCTCTTCTCACGGCACTCCTTGCTCTCGTGGCAGAGCGGGCCCTCTAGCCTGCACACTACGTAGTTCGGGCAGGGGTTCTCGGGGCTGTGCGTGCACTCGCTACAGCACCTATCCATTAACGTCCAGCTAGCCACCTCTCCTCACTCTCGTCTCGGCTAGCATTCTCCTAGCCCTAGCCCTGTACATCGCGATAATCCTCCTGAGCTTAGACGGGGTCACGTTGCCGTACAGCTCATCCCCGATCTTTATGACTGGGGCGAGGCTGCAGCAGCCGAAGCACCTAGCCTTCTCTAGCCTGAAGACCCCATCCTCACTCACGTTAGTGCCTGGCCTAATCTTGAGCATGCGCTTAAGTAGCTCGTAGTTCGCGGCGTTGCCCTTAAGGTGGCAGGCAGTTCCCATACAGACCCAGATGGTGAAGAAGGCTGGCGGAGTTAGCGAGAACTGGTGGTAGAAGGTCGCCACTCCGTACACCTTGCTGAGGGGCACTCCCAGCTCCCTAGCGACAGCCTCCAGTGCCTCCTTTGGCAGGTAGCCCAGCTCCCCCTGGATCCGCTGGAGTACGGGTATGAGCGAGCTACCGTCCCTGCGAAGCCCGTCTAGAGCCTCCCTAACCACCTTAAGCGCCTTAGCCTCCAACCGCACCCTCGCTAACAGGTCGAGCGCGGGGAGATGGGGGTTTGGGCCTAAAGGTAAGTAATATGTAAGTAACGTAAGTAAGGTTCGTAAGGAGGGGCTTATGAGGGAGAGGGAGACGAGGAAGGTAATTAAGGTCGGCGCAAGGTCGTACGCAGTTACGCTGCCTAAGCGGTGGTGCGATAGGCTCGGCATAGAGCCCGGCACCTCCGTCGACTTGGTGCTAGACGACGAGGAGATCATCATCCAGCCGAGGAGCGCTGGGGGAGAGGAGGCTGAGGGGCTACAGGTGTTCCTAGAGTACGGCGGCGACGACGTGCTAGCTGAGCAGCTAGCGGCCTGCTACGTCGAGGGCATAACTAAGGTTAGGGTTAAGGGAGATCCTAAGAGGCTTAACGAGCTCACCGCTAGGCTATCGAGGAGGCTCGTCGGGATGGTAGCTACGGGCAGCCTTAAGTCGACGTACACGGACATCGTGCTTCCGAGGAGCTACATCTCGATAAGGGACCTCGCCGAGAGGATAGCCTCACTGATAACCGAGGTTTTCGAGGTCCTGTTTAAGTACCTTAGGACGAGGGACGGCTCGCTCCTCGAGGAGGCTAGGGGCTACTTCGAGGCCTTCGACCAGCTCTACTACCTTGGGGTTAGGACGGCTAAGAGGGACCTCGTAAGGGTTAGCGGCGACCAGGTGCTGAACGTAGCCGACGTGCTCCTATTCTTAGACGAGGTTAAGCATCTAGTGAACTCGCTCAAGAGGCTGATAAACTACCTACACGACATGGAGCCCGACGAGGTGGAGGCCATAACCGTGCCCTTCCTGTACGTGAGGAAGATAGCCGTGGAGGCGCTAAGGCTCTTCGCCGAGAAGGAGGTGGATAGGGTTCCAGAGATCCTATCGATCTGGAAGAAGCTCGGCGACGCGCTGAAGAGGAGGGTCTTCAAAGACCCCGTTATGTGCGAGCTCAGCCTAATGTTCGAGCTAGCCTCAGACATAGCCCGGATGGTCGTGGGTAGGTGCGTTAGGAATAGGGCCTGTAGGTGCCGCTACTTCTACCCGAAGGTCTAGGAAGCCTACGAGGCGTAGTCGAGCCGCTGCACTACGGCCGCTAAGGGCAGCGGTAGGGCCCATGCCAGTAGGGCGAAGACTACTAGGGAGAACGCGGCATTCGCCGCTATTAGGCTACCGGGCAGGGCGCTCGCCAGTAGCTTAAACCCAGCGTTAGAGAACATTACCGCGAGCATTACTGGGATGAATACCGCTAGCATCGCGAGGTCTTCGAGCACGTAGAGGCCCGTTGGGGCGCGCTTAACCACTCTTCGCTTCGAGGCTACAAGGGATACCGCGAGGAGAAGTAGTGATGAGGAGAGCGCTAGGACCGGCAGCGCTGATACCGGGTAGAGGAGGTTTAGGGGCTGTGACGCTACCATGTAGTCGAAGGCCGAGAGGGCCAGGAGCGCCTCGAACATGTACAGCGAGTACTTCAGGAGGAGCCCCCTTATGAACGGCGCTAGGCTCGGAGCGTAGACCCTGTAGACCCAGATGGCTGGGAGGTCGTTAACTAGGGAGCTGGCCACCGCTACACTACATATCTCGGCTACCACGAACGGTGCGAGGAACGACGTCTCGAACCCTGAGAGGCTTATCCCTAGCCGCTTAACGAGGAGCTCGACTACAAAGTACCCTATTATCGCGGCAGCCCCCACGCCGCTGAGCGCTAGGAGCGCGTGCCGTAGGTTAGCGACGCTTAGGAGCAGTGAGTGCTTAAGGGCGGCTAGCGAGGGGGACGGAGAGTAGAGGCCCTTGACTAGGCTCCAAGCCCTCTTAACCTGCTCTCTCATTATCGCCGAGAGGGGTCTCACGTTCTCCGGGTGCAACCTGTTCGAGAACTTAGCTAGCAGCGCGTAGGCGGCGCCTACGACCGCGCAGGACCCGGCCAGCCTAGCGGCTACGGCGGATACGGGCTCCGAGATCGTCGCACAGTAGACTAGGGGCTCAGCGGCTATCCTAGACGGGAGGGTGAGCAGGGGCGATACCCCTCCGGTAGCAGCGGAGTGCAGGATCGAGGCGAGGAGGTAGGCTAGAGCTAGCCCCCTAATGGCGCCTCTCCTCTGGGGAAGCGCTATGAGCGCTAAGTCGATTAGCGCGAGGACGGCTGAGGCGTACACCTGGAGGAGTAGGAGGGCTGCTGGGAAGAGGAGCGCCTTAGCCAGCGAGCCTCCCGAGAGCTCGTACGCGAAGGTCGAGTAGGGGAGGAAGAAGACCAGCAGGCCCAGCGCCTGCACCGTCTCGAAGAGCTTACGCCCGAGGATGTAGTCCCGCATCGTGAGGGGCTGAGCTAGGAGGACCTCGTACTCAGCCTCCTCCACGACGACTATAAGCCCCCTACCCCCTGATCAGCACGATCAGAATGATTAGCGTCGTCGCGCAGCTAACTAGGTCTACGGCTAGCTGCTTGTTAAGCCCAAGCCTCCTAACGAGGAACTCCCTCAGTCCTAGCCCTTTACCTCCCCTGTCCTCCGGCGTGTTCTTCTCGCCTTTGGGAGGCGGTAGCAGCACTGCTGCTATAGCCACTACCGCGGCTACGATCACGATCGCTACCAGCACGGCTAAGAGTAAGCGCTTAAGGTTCTTCAAGAGCGGGTTGATCACGTAATTCTTCAACAGATACTTAGCGACTAGGAGCGCCGCGCCCATCACTCCTCACCAACTAGCTTCAGGAAGACCTTCTCTAGCGTCGCCTCCTCCCCAGACTCAGCCCTCCTCCTAAGCTCCTCTAAGCTCCCCTCGGCCACCAGCGCCCCCCTGTTGATTATGCCGACGCGCGTGCAGAACCTCTCCACCATGTCGAGGAGGTGGCTCGAGATGAGGACCGCCGCTCCCTGGGAGGCGAGCCTCCTCACCTCCTCCTTGAACGCGTGTTGCGCCTCTGGGTCCATTCCCGCCATGGGCTCGTCCATGATTAGCGCTCTCGGCTTAACCATGAGGGCCGCTGACGCGAGGACCTTCTGCACCATCCCCCTAGATAGCTTCCCCACTAGCTCCTCCCTCTTCTCCTCTAGCTCGAAGAGCGAGAGGTAGTAGTCGATAGCCTCCCTAACCTCCTCCTCGCCCATCCCCCTGAGGGCTCCGACGAGCTCTAGGAACTCCCGAACCGTCAGGTTCTGGAAGCACACCGGGTTCTCCGGTATGTAGCCGACGAAGCGGAGCGCCCTAGCCCTATCCCTTACGACATCGTAGCCGCATACCCTAGCCGTACCCCCGTCGGGTTTGAGCAGGCCCACCAGGATCTTCAAGGTCGTCGTCTTACCGGCCCCGTTAGGCCCCAACAGCCCGTAGATCTCGCCGCCCTTCACGGCGAAGGATAGCCCGTTAAGCGCCCTAACCCTCCCGTAAGACTTCCTCGGTTAATCGCCTCAATGCTGCCCGGCTCCATAACACCCCCTCTCCAGGGGAGCAGCTATCGAGATAAGCGTGGCCCCGAGATTAGAAGTCTAGAGGCGTTAAGTTTAGGGATCTAAGCCCCTCCTACGCGCCTCCTCCACGATCCTCCTAGCTACCCTCCCAATATCGCTTCTAGCCCTTTCCTTAGCTATCGTGAATACAATCGCGGGGTCTACGCGCGCGTACACGTGGACTAGGAGGTTCCTGAACTTAGCCATGTTCCTGAGGAGCTCCCTCTCCTCCTCGCCGAGCACGCCGTTAGCGTAGAGCACGTCGGCCACCTCAGCGTACGTCTCGGGCCTCTCAGCCCCGATCAGCGCTATAAGCCTCATCGACATGTCGAGCAAGGCCTGTATGGCGAGCTGTAGAATATGCATCGTAGAGTACATGACCTCCACCCTCTCCTCAAACGTCTTAGGGTCGTCGACGTCCCTTAGCACCAGCGCTAGGTGTTTAAGGTAGGTGTCTATAAGTGAGGCGTACTCCGAGATCCTCGCCAACTAGCCCCCCTCTAGCAGGTGTCTACGTCTCTCCTCGAGGAGCGGCTTAAGGTCGAAGTACTTCTTCATAACCAACACCTCGAAATCCGCCCTAAAGTCCCTGTCTGCCTCGTAGACCAGCACGCCCTCCTTAAGCACCTTAAAGGCGATCTCGACGCTCGCGCTGTTCAAGACCAGTAAGTCGACCCTCCCGCCTAGAGCCTCCTCCAGCCTCTCTTGAAGCCTCACGAGGTCGTACGGGTCCCTAAAGGGCCTAGAGAGTAGGATCGCGAAGTCCCAGTCGCTATCCTCCCTAGCATCTCCCCTGGCGCGGGAGCCGAAGAGGTAGGCGGCCGCTACCTCCTTAAACCTCGAGAAGACTTCCCTAAGCCTATCAAGGGGGACTCTGGGCACGCTAGCACCTCTAGGCGATTCCGGGAGCTGCGCTATTTAAGCTAGCTAGTCCTCACCGACACCAGGTTCCTTAGCCCCTCCCTCCTCACCTTGACCAACCCCCTAAGCTCTAGGCGCCTAACCAGCTCGCTCACCGTGCTCTTGGAGAGCCCCAGCGCCTCGCATATCTCGGACTGGTAGGCTGACCTCCCCTGCTTAACAGGTACTCGTAAACCCTCCTCTCGCTATCGCTCAGCCTAGGCGTTCTCGAGGGAGCTTTAGGGTCTTGAGCAGGATAGCCGCGGCGGTAGCCCCCGCGGTGAAGGCTGAGGCGGCGACTACTACCACGTCAGTACGGGAGTAGACGCCCGGGATGTCTAGCACCTCGACGCCCGAGCCCAGCATCACTACCTTTATGCCGGGAGGCGCGATTACTTCTAGCGCTAATACTAGTGTGGAGGCGAAGAACGCTAGGGAGAGCACTAGCAGCGTACGGGCTACTAGCCCCTCACCGGGCTGGAAACCTCAACCCTTCCGTCAAAGTACACGAGGACGAAGGCCTTCTCGCTCCTTCTCTCAAGCACCAGCATCGCTCCGATCTTCTCGAGGCTCTCTACAGCGAGGGCGTTCTCCTCCATCTTAGCCTTAACCCTAACCACGGGGTATACGTCAACGACTCTGAAGCCCTCCTCCAGTAGCTTGCGGACCTCAGGGCTCACACGAGCTATCTCGAAAGCCCTCCTAAGCTCCTCCTCGCTAAGCTCCTTAAACTCAGGCTTAAACCCCTTCAGCTTAACACGAACCCTTGTCGCCGGGCTTGGAGAGCCTACCGTGCTCGCTAGGAGGAGCGCAGCCGATATGGCCGCCGCTAACAGGAGCGCCAACAGCAGCGCCCTACCAGCCAGCGAGCCGAGCTCCACCTCGACCCCCCAGCCGTAGTCCCCAACGGGGCGTAAAGCCTTGGCGTAGCGAAGCGCTCCGGAACCGTTCCAGAACGTTTCATGGCGTTTACGCTCACGAAACGTGAGGATGACTTATAGCGCTACCTCCCTAACCGGCCCCTCGGTGGGGGAGGTGAAGAGGTGGCTCCTCGTAGCGGGCCTGGCAGCGGTGGGTGCGGCGGTAGCGCTCTTCCCGCTCTACGTCCAGTTGCTATTCCCTCAGCTGCTAGGGGAGAGTGAGGGGCGAGAGTTCGAGGAGGTTAAGGGCGTTATCGAGGCGGTAGACGAGGTAAACGGATACGTGCAGGTCTCGGGGGTTAAGGTAGCCGTTAGGGGGCGGTGGACGAAGGACTCGCTATCGCTGAGGTGGCGCGACGTGTTAGCAGAGCTTAGGCCGGGGCAGCGCGTGGTGGTGAAGTACTACGTAAGCGAGAACTGGAGGCCATGGCCGTGGAGATATCAGTCGAGGGAGGGGCTACCTACGTGAGGGGTGAGTAGCCTTGGTCGTGCCGTACAGGGTTAGGCAGGCGGCGGCGCTAATACTGCTGTTCGCGGGTATCGTGACGTTCGTCGCCGGCGTAGCCTTGTTCGTCAGCGGCGGTAGGGGCGCTGGGAGGCTTGGGCTAAGGGAGCTGATGAAGGACGTGCACACCTATGCGGGCTTCGTAGCCTCTGGAGCCGCGGTGGTACATATCGCCGCTAACTGGAGGGTGCTCCTACACCACTTTAAGAAGCTAGTCAGTTAGGCGTCTAGGCCTAGCCGCCTAAGGATTAGGTAGGCTTTCTCGAGCATCTTTAACTCCCTAGCCCCCTTCTCGGTAATCCTGTAGACCCTAGCCCTACCCTTCCTCTCGCACGACACCAGCCCCTCCTCTTCGAGCTTTTCGAGTATCTTCGATAGCCTGTCGTAGGGCAGGTTAGCTCGCTCGCATATCCTGCTAGCTGGCACGCCGGAGCCCTCTAGCGCCCTGAGCACGGATACTACGATGCTAAGCCTGCTTCTCCTCGCCAGCACGGGAGAATTCCCTGACGTTCACTGCTAACAGGAGGAAGCCCACGGCCCTGAATAGGGCGGAGAACATCATCACGCGGGGGGTTGGGAGGAGTAGCATTGCATGGGATAGTAGGACGATGAAGGCTACTCTAACGGCCTCGGAGGCCGAGGTCCTAGAGGTGCGCGCGAGTATGGCTGCGAGGGCGATGTACGCTAGGGCCTGGGAGGCTAGCCAGCTAGGCGGCGGGACGTATCCATAGAACCCCTCCTCTCCAGCGTAGGTGGAGGCTAGGATCAGGAAGTAGCCTAGCGGGTACAGGATCGAGACGGGCGCCGAGAGCACGGCGGCCCAGAAGGGCGAGCTAGGCCTAGGGGCCGCGAGGGTAAGCGCTATCACTACAGCCTCCCCAACGAGTCCCGCCACCACTACCGCCATGCCGAGCCCTGCTAGCGCGTACTTAGTGTCTCTCACCGTCTTAGCGGCCGCTAGGACCTTAACCGCGCTGTAGGATAGCAGGGCCGCCCTAAGGCGTCGATGATGCTAGCCACCGTTAGGGTCATGCACCTAAACAACGCCTACCCCCTCCCCAGCCACCTCCTAACCCTCTCGGCTAGCGCCTTAACGTAGTCGCTAAGCTCCCCCCTAGCCGCGCGCTCCTCGAACTCCTCGTAGAGCCTCCTGTACTCGTCTACGCTAACCGAGAGCCCCTCAGCGCCCGGGTACATCCCCAGCTCCCTAACCTGCTCCTCGAAGCTCTCGAGCAGCAACCAGGTCATCCCCTCCTCTCTAAGCCTCCTAGAGAGCATCCTCTCCACAAACCTAGCTAAGACCTCCTCGCACAGGATCCTAGCCAGCTCCTCCACCTCTACCCCTTCGAGGAGCTTCTCCGCTAGCGCGTGGCTTACCTCGTGGACTAAAATATGGGGGAGGCTTTCGAGGTAGGGCTTTAGGGCGCGCGCAACATCCTCTCCCGCCACTCCCCACTCCTCCCCTAGGATGTTCATCGCCCTGAGCGACGCCTCCCGAGCCCTGCTAAGCCACAGGTCTAGGATTCCCTCTGCCACGAGGGCTCTATTGAGCGCCGGGCTAAAACGGGTACGCTTAATTAGCGCATTTTTCGCGACTTGCCGCATTATATTCTGCATATAAAAACATTATATTACCGCGTCGTCGCTAAAAGTAATACGAGGTGAATTAATGCAAGTGGCTAAGCTAGCGCTCTTCCCCAAGGACATCATAGGGACCATCTTCTCGGATAAGCCGTCAATCGCCGAAATCGCCGTAATGCTCAGGGGCCCGGACCCGACGCAGAGCCTCGCCGAAGTCGTTAACGCGCTAAGCCTCCTCGGAGCTAAGGTCCTAACGCTTAACTTCACGAGCGAGGATACGCGACAGTTCATAACGGCGTTCATCGACTACTCTGGAGTTAAGGGAGGGCTTAGCTGGCTCGCCCGGGAGCTTAGGAGGGTTAGGGGGGTTGGGGAGGTTAGGTATAGGGCTAAGAGGATTAGGGAGAAGATAATCGACGGCTTCGCTACCCCCACGTTTAATAGGGGTAGAGCGCCGGCTATGGTCCTGAGTAGGGAGGAGCTCGGGAGGGTGTTCTCTGAGGTTAAGGAGAGGTACGGGTCGGGCGGCGAGGCCTTCCTCTACCACATAGGCAGGGAGCTGGGCGAGGTCTCGGGCGAGAAGTACAGGGGTAGGGAGGTTGGCGAGGAGTTCATCAGGGAGGACATCCTCTCGTTCCAGGCCTTCGGCTGGGGGGTCCCTAAGGTCGTTGAGCTTAACTTGTCGAGGCCTAGGATAAGGCTCAGGTTCTACGACCTATTCGAGAGCTCGGTCGTTAAGGGGGAGAAGAGCGAGCCATACTGCCACTTCTTCAGGGGCTACCTAGCCGGCCTCTTCTCGAGGTTCCTGGGAACGAGGGTCGAGGTCATGGAGACCAAGTGCATAGCTAAGGGAGACCCATACTGCGAGTTTATAGTAGAGTAGGTGTGAGAAAAGGCTTCTTTTTCTCGAGGCCCTACTCTCCAGGCACCCTAGCTAGCTCCTTAACTATCCCGTACGTCACTAGGACGCCCGCTATCAGGAACACGATGTCGTAGGCTATCGAGGCGGTTCGCCTAGCGAGGTAGGGCGCTGCGGCTGCTATGGCGAGCCCTTTAAACTGGCCGTAGAGGATTGCGAGGACCATTAGGAGCAGCAGGTTCCTCGTAACGGCTACCGCTACGGGGGCTTTACTCCCGAGGTAGTTGGCGTAAAGCTGGGAGAGGGGACCGAGGAAGCCGTAAACGAGGTAGCACAGCACTAGGGCGGCTAGTATCCTGAGGACGTCTCTAACCGTTATCGGGGTCCCCGGCAGCTTCTCCCCTATTACTAGGACGGAGCTCAGCGCCCAGAGGACGATGAGGCACAGCAGCGTCGCTACGATCTGCCTTTATTATTAGCCTGACTACGATCGCTGCCCTCGACACGGTATCCAGGCCCTTATTTCTTAAAAAAATAACCGTATCGCCTACTCGACCGAGTACCTTACCCTTGTGACCCCGCGCCCCTTGCTCTCCCTCTTTAGCAGCTTTACGCCGTCGACCTCGCCTGTTCTCTTCACGTGCGTCCCGCCGCAGGGGACGGCGTAAAGCCCCTCTATTTCCACCACTCTAACCCTCTCGATGCCCGCGTGCAGCTCGGTTAGCGCCTCGCCGAACCTCTTAAGGTATTCCTCGGCCTCACCCCTACCCATCCAGATTATCTTAACGGGGAGGTCGCGCTTAACGACCTCCTCTATGACCTCGCTTAGCTTGGGCAGGTCGGCCCTAGTAATCCTAGTCGTGAAGTCGCAGTGGCTCTCGTCCACGTCTAGCATGCTGCCGCAGAAGCTAACGTCCATGCCGAACAGCTTCTTAACGGCGTAGCCGAGTACGTGGGCGGCCGTGTGCATCCTCATCAGCCTATACCTCCTACCCCAGTCTATCTCGCCAGTAACCTCCTCGCTGGGAGAGGGCTCGTCCCCCTCAACCACGCCCTCGTGCACCACCTCGCCGTCTCTCTCGAAGGCGCGCTCAACCCTCATCACCCACCCACTTCCCTTAAGCACCCCGGTATCGTGCGGCTGCCCCCCACCGCCCGGGTAGAACGCCGTAGCGTCCAGTACCAGCCAGTAGCGCTCGCCTACCCTCTCGACCTTAACTACCTTAGCCCTGAAGGAGCGCATGTACGAGTCCTCGTAGTACAGCCTACGGGTCATGCCGAGCCCCAGCCAACCTACACCGAGTCCCTGGCTAAAACGGTTTACCAGCGCTCGCTGCTCTCTCTAAATGATCTCGAACAGCTCTCGGTGGCTTATCAGAATCCTGTAGTCCAGCCCGTGATCCCTTAAGAAGTCCTTAAACCTAGAGTCGAGGGTAAGGAGGTAGGCCCTTCTCTCCACGGCCGCCCCGTACAGCAGGTTATCGACCATGTCCACGTGCCCCAGCCTCCTAAGCTCGTATGCTACGCGGTTCGCGAGGGGGCCTAGCGCAACCGCGCTAGCCGTTTCTCTAAGGGCTCTCACGACGCCCTCGAGCAGGTCCGCCCTGAGGGGAACGTTCCTCCTTCGATACTCCTTAACGACCTTAGGTATTAGCTCAACCCATATCACGTCACAGTACAGGAACTCGACCTCGCCGGAAACCCTAAGCTCCTCGAGGAGTTCGAGGTCGTCGTCCGCTAAGTTCCTGACCTTGATCCCGAAGGCTGGGAGTATGTAGCTTGTGTCTAGAATCGCCCTTAAGGGCATGGTGCTACCCGTAAAGCTTCTCCTGTATCTCCTCCGACTCCCTCTCAAACTCCTCGACGGTTACTTCCGCAATCTTCTCGCTTTCAAGACCTAGCTTAAAAATGGACTTGACTGGTCTCAGCTCCACGCATTCCTCCTTAACCACTAGGAGCAGTTCCCCTCCCTTGAGCACGCCTAGCTTCCTCCTAACCTCGCTGGGCAGGTACAGGACGCCGCTCTTCCCAACCTTAACCCTGTACTCTGTCATTCTAGGCTTTAGGAGCTATCTGGGGCTTAAAGGATTATCTAGGGTTCTAGAGAATAGCGCTAGGCCTAGGTTGCTGCTCC
>CAZAZN010000034.1:0-14854 GCA_964489665.1 uncultured Thermofilaceae archaeon | reverse complement strand
TACCCCCATAGACAGGGCGAACAACCCAAGGCGAACCTCGCATCTCTCAATGGAAACCACAAGACTGCGAAAATCGAGGAGCGTCTCCTCGGCTTCAAATCCCTTAGTCTGCTTACCCGCCCCCACTAGAGAGGCTTCCGTGCGTCTACAATTACTTATGGCTAGCTTCTTATACAAAGAAGATATATTATGATAACATCTTCGCAAAAAGGTTTGAAAGACTGCCTATCTTCTAATTTTAACCCCTATTTACTTTCAACGAACTTTTCCTTAGTATATAAGAGGTCTCTTTCTTCAAGATCCGATGGGGTTAAAGGCGATGGCGAAGATGAATAGTAAGCATTTTGCCGAAGTAATTAATGAAGTAGCGTCGGCTGCTGCAAGCCATATTGAGAATGACTTAAAACGGCAACATGATATCTTAATAAACATTATTAAGGCATTCATTTTTACCATACTTGCTGGAATTTTTTATCATAGTTATGAGCCCACTAATCCCTATCCCCCTTAGCGACGTTCTGAGCAATATAGCGACATGTCTCCTAGCCGTTGTAATAATCTTCGTGTTTTCCCTAGATACTGTTCCAATATTAAAGTACTGGTCTACCGCCACTATAATTATCACATTAAGTTCGGAGAGCCCCGACGCGTATAGCCTGCTAAAGAACTTCTCAGGAAACGAGTTAGCTGAGAGCTTAAGTATTGATAATTACTTAACCAGCAAATGTGTATACTCCGGAAGCGAGGACAAGATTTGGATCATAAAGCTTCAGTGCAGAAGCTTGGAGGAGCCCTTCTTTGAGAGCTATGTATGGCTCATGGGAAGGCAGGGGGTGAGAATTCTCCTCATTATGGTTACTTTAAAGACCTCCCTACTACATATATTAGCCTCGGATATCGCCGGAATCTTCCAGCTTGTTCGTCAGCGTTTTCATAGGTTTATTATGAGAGCCGATAGCATCGACTTTAATAAAATGGTTATATTAACCACTTGGTATAACCTTAAAGAGAACCTGTTCCTATCTACTCATAGTCTACTTAGGATGATGTTAAGAAAAATAGAATATGAATCTGTAAATATCATATAAGGTGATTTTAATGGGTAAGCTCAAGAGGAGATCTAGAAGAAGAATAAGAATACTCTTAAAAACATCACCTGCCATCATAGTAAAACCTGTTAGCGAAATATGCTCCAAATATAGATTCCTAGAGGATGACAATGAATATAGACTTTCAGATGTATTATGATATAATGTCTTAGCGTTGTAAATCAGCGCTTTTACTTTAGCACAAGATGCTATCTCTTCCATGTCTTCTATTAATTTATCCGAAAAAACAAGGCACGATTAAAATGAGCCTACCAAAGTAAGCGTTGAGATAGCTCTTTAACGTACGCGACTTACAAGCGTATTCTTTTAACTGCATCTTCTCCGATTCATTCAAACTCTTTGGTCCTAGGGAAAACTTTGTATCGTAGGTACTTACAGGAAATACTTTAAAGCTATTCCTTCTTTCAAAACCACTTTCAAAACCAAGTAATATACCTTCAGGTAGCTTCCTTCCTCCTAACTTAAAGAATCTGAGAAAAGGCACCGACTTTAAAAGCAATGCTACACCCTTTTCAAAGCTCTTCCCCTTCTCTAACTCATTTGATCCTTTAGGCCGAAATATACACCTATATATCTTGTCTTCCTCATGCAACTTGTTAACCAGTATCTCTCTTATGGTATTCTCATCCAAGCTCTCCAAGCATAAACCAAGCAAGCTTGATATCTTGCTTGCAGTCTCGAAATACCTGACATGAGAGCGTATGTACTCCTCAATATCGTACGAGCCAAACAGCACACCGCCGATATCAACAAACACTATACTCCTCGGAAATACCCTTATCATACGCTTAATGCCATGCGTCGGAGCAACCACTATAGAGGATAGCCCACGAAGCTTTAAGCTCAGGAAACCAGCTAATTTTAAGAGAATACTCTCGGCGTTATTAACGGTTAATATCGTGAGTATTACCGGTACCTTTACACCCGCAATCTCTATGCGGCCTATTATCCAAATAGAATTATCATACTGTGATACATCTCCCTTAACCGAAAGTCTCTCACGAATAATTTCAACCAATTTATCAACATCTACGCTCACAAGCTCAGCTTCGTCCCTAGGGATGGTCAAGCACTTCGCGTCAGAGGTGACATAGTAGCATTTATCATCATCACACCTAAGTCTAAAGAACCCTCCGTACTCATCACGAATTCGCGATTTAAGCACGCCTTCTCAACTAAGATGCCTATATCTTCCCTATTGAAACCCCATGACATAATAACTTTTAAGAGAGTACTCCCGAGACCAAGCCTAGCAATAAGACTAGAAACAACACTACCCTTACCTTTCATGCACCACGCCCTCTTTAACAACCTCTCGAGAAGCTCATGTCTCCCTGCTCCCTCTACAAGAGCTACGCGCTGGATCCTGGCGATACTGGTATCCTTAACCGTCTCTACGATGCTCATGGCTAAAGCTGGCCTATTAAAGCTTAAAGAACTCGAGGAGATGTCGTATGCGTTAACTCCCTCCCCGCTTGCCTGTAAAATGATTAAACACATTAAGAGTAATAGCATGCTACGCTGGCTGTTGGAGTAGTTTACGCCTCCTTCTCCTTAACCTCCTGCTCGAGCTTCTTGAGCTCCTCCTCTAGCTCCTTCTCTATTTCCTCGATCGGCTTGGGGGGCGGGGTTGTGGCTAGCGTGTAGCCTATCCAAGCCATTATGCCTAGGACACCGGCTATCGCCGCGAACGCCGTTATCTGCAGTAGTAGGAAGCTGTAAGGCGTTAGGAACATCAGGTAGCCGTATATCGCGATGCCCACTAGCGAGCCTACGAGTATTAGCGCCCCTATTAGCTGATCCCTGCTCATCAAACCACCCTCGCTGGTCTTCAGGTAACGCTGTGAAACAGATATTAAAGTTAACCTTTAGCGGCTAGACCTAGGAAAAGTAGTCGTACCAACGCGGGCTGCTACGGAACTTATATATCGCTAGTGTAATCCTAGGAATCTCCGTAGCGTGTATGAAGATACTCGAGATTTTAACTGCGCTAGTAATTGCCGCTAGAGTTCTAATGGTTGTAGCCGTTTTAGCCACGGTCTATAGCGGAGACCAGCTATTCAGGGAGGTTGGTGGGCTTGAATGGCTTAGGCGGAGAAGGCTGGCGGGGGTGGTGCTCGTGTACGGCGGGATCCTTCCGGTAAACTTAACCTACGACGTATGCGTCGACGTCATGGGCGGGAGGGTAGGCCTGCGCAGGACTCTCTACGTGCTGCCTGGCGAGAGGGCGGTTATCCGAGTGGAGCCCGAGGAGCTCGTGTCTCAGGTAGCGTTGAGGAGCTTTAGGGAGGCTGCCTTTAAGCCCGTAGACGTTAAGGCTAGGATAACGGTGCGCGTTAGGCTGGTGCCCTTCCTGGAGTTAACCGCTGTAACCGATAGGAGCTTTACGGTTGGGCCGGTAGTCAGGGGCGTTAGGGCGCTTAGGGTAAGCTTAACCTCCGTTAACGAGACGCACGCTGAGATCGAGGCTAGCGCGCTGGTGCATGCCCCGTTGCTATCCGGCTCCTCCATTAGGGCTAAGCTCGAGGGGCAGGGGGTCTACTCGACCTGGCACACGTTCGTCGCGGACGAGGAGGGGCGCTACCTAGTCAGCGTGGAAGCTGTAGTTAAGCTACCGCCGCCTAAGTCCTACTTCCTAGTACTATGCGTTGGGAGCGCGTGCGCGAGCGCAGAGGTGAGATTGGGTGGTGGGAGTTGAAGGCTAGAAAAGTGGCCCTTGGAGCACTAAGGGCGGTTGCCGAGTTTGCCGCTCTCTACCTCCTACCCGCAGCGCTAATAGCGGCCTTTAACGCCCCCTACGAGCTACCGCAGGCTACGCTATACTTAGCCCTCGTAATCGCCTCTCTCGGAGGGCTTTCCCAGGCGCTAAGCGGCGCTAAGTCCTACGCGCTAGCGATAGCCCACGCGTGCTTAGTATTAGCATACGTCCTGCTCATAACGGGTTGCGGCGTCATAACGCTAAGCGTAAACGAGGTGCGCGTAACGTTGAACATACAGCCAATACTGTACCTCGTGTTATTGGCTGAAAGCTTCGCCCTCCTCCTTAATGTTGTAAAGTTAATCATAGAGCTTAGGAAGCCTCGAACGTTTACATAGTCTCGTAAGGAACTATAGCGAACCTCTCATATCACGGGCTGCAAGGCTACTACCGCTCTCTCTCACCTTGTCTTCGTCCGAGAACCTCTAGAGCCCTCGACGAGGTCTGAAGTATCACTCATGAACCCCGTGTTCACTAGGGCTGGGACTATGATGCGCGCTCCGCGCCTAGCCCCTCAGCAACCTCCTAGCCTCCTCTTCGCTTATCGGGATCAGCTCCACCCTCAGGAGGCCGCGTACCTCCTTGACCTTTAGGTACCCTATCTTAATCCTCCGCCGCTCCCTCAACCCTACCTCCAGTAGTCTAGTGCCACAGTACTTTAAAATTATATTATAGCATGTGGCTAGCTTACTCTAGAATTTTTTGGATTAGATTCGGGCAGATAGTGTGCTCTGGCCTATAGTTGCTGCTTAGAGAACTTTCTTAACTCTTCTCTTAGTATAACGAGCAGTATCTCGATCCTAGGTAGCTCGAGCTTGACTTGGCTCGGCGTTAGTTCCCGTTCGTGGAACCCCCTCATGTGTAGCCTCTCATACGCTATTGACCACGCGTTATGTACGTCGTCCCCGTAGATCAGCGCTAGGCGGCGCGCTGCGCTATCGAGCTTTGGAGCGCTCCACCTACCCTTCTTAACGGACTCCTCGTGTTCTGGGAGAGAGTGATGCTATGCTAGCGCCTTAACGCACTCCTCGACTACCTTGTACAGCTTCTCGCTTGCTTGGATGCTATCTCCTTCGTTGAGAAGTTCCTCGGCTTCGCGGAGATACCTTATACAGAGGTCGTAAACCTCCTGTAGCTTCTCGGGAGAACTCATACCTCGCCCCTCTCGAGCCTGCTTAGCGCGTAGGCTAGTATGCCTAGCGTCACGGCTACGGCTGCCGTTACCACTTATTGGCTTCCAGGGCGTTAGGATCTTTGGGGGTCTTATCCTTACGCGAAAGTGATCGATTATCCCGGTAATCCACCTATTTAGCGGCTTGTACAGTATGTGTAGCTTGTCGTAAGCTCGGCTATAGTAGTTAAAAGTTTCATAGATCACAAATATGCGACAATCACCTAGGTGCTCGATATAGTCCCTGCCGACCTCGATCTCGGATTCTATAAGTCCATTCCCGTAGATCCTTACGTGATGCTCCCAAGGCTCATCAAGTTTCTTGACGAGGCTGTATCTCTCGCCTTTGCTTACGCGTAGCGCTGTCTCGGCGAATCCTAGCGACTTGAGAGTTCTGCATACATTGTTAATGTAGGATGGGGGTACGTAGAGCAGGAATAGCGGTTCCTTACGTATCCTCTCCTCGAGATCGACAGCTTTCAGCTCTACAACTTCACCGTTATCTAACACGAACCTTCTCGGTATGAAGGTTTCGTAGTACCAAGTTCTAAGCTTTAAGTCAACAATGTATCTCGCCATGCGCCTCTATAACACGTATACTGTTTCATTCATATACGTACCTTATCCCGAACATCTCGGCTAGCGCCTTGTCTAGGGCTCCTAGGTCCTCCTTGGATAGCTCCCTTATCGAGTATTTGCCTAGAGCTGATGCTAGCATCTGTACCTCCACCTTTATAGCCTTTACGAAGTTCACTATCCCGTCCGCCGGGTTCTCGAGCACCTTTATGAGCCTTGACTTGGGGCCGTAGCGCCCCTTGCTGGCGATTATGAAGGGCCTGTCCATCGCCACCGCATCGGCCCCTAGGCACAGGCTCTTCACGACGTGGCCGCCGTCTAGCAGGCCCCCGGCTATCACCATGGAAGTGTCTATACCCTTCTGCTTGGCGTCCATTATCCTCTTTAGGCAGACAATGGTGGGGTAGCCGAGCTCCCTCATCGCCACTATGGGGGACATGCCCGTTCCCCCTCGGAGCCGCCGATGGTTATGCAGTCGATCCCCGCCTTCCAGGCGACCTCTATCACCTCGTCTAGGTCGGCGTAGGGTCTCAGCTTCAGCCAGATCCTCACCCTAGGGTAGTTGTTCTTCGCTAGCCTGATCATGTCGCCGAGAATGTCCTTAGTGAAGGTGCCGGGCACCGAGTGCCTCTCGTTCTTCTCGCGTACCTCTTCGAAGGGATCTACTGGGAAGTAGAACATGTCCCTAGTATCCTCTCCTTTAGGCACGGCTGGTTGCCTATCCTCTTGTCGTAGCCCCTCATGTTGACGACATTCTCACCTATCACCATCGATATTCCGGCCCTAGCGGCTCCCTCGCTGAGGATGAGGCTCCTCTTGTTAGCTATATCCGTTGAGCCGAGCGCTGCCATGATGAGGGGGACCTTGAGCTTGAAGCCCCCTACCTCGCACTCCGTGTCGACGTCCGCGAATATCGGCTCCCTACCGAGCTTGACGGACTTCATGAGCCTGCTGGGGAGGAAGAGCTTGGGCAACAGTATCAGGTGGTCTAGCGTGAAGAAGCGTGGCGGCTTCTCGAAGTAGGGGCTCCCGCCAGCCTGTACCTCGCCGTACTCTCAGCCGGGCAGGAACGGGTATATAGCCTCCCTTCCAAAGGCCGCCTTCCTAGCTACATCGCACGTGCAGCAGAGGGTGCAGAGGGAACAGCCTCCTCTAGGCATGGCCCCGCTAAGGCGAGTATATGCCAGCTACCTTGGGGTAGGGCCTAGCCTCCCACACGGCCTCTAGGCCGCATATGTACCTGGTAAGCCTCTCGACGCCCATGCCGAAGCCGGCGCTCGGCGGTATGCCGTCCTTAAGCATCTGTATGTACCAGCCGTACTTGGCCGGGTTCTCGCCGGTAGACCTCATCCTCTCGACGACTTTTTCCGCCGTGTACTCGCGCTCGGCGCCAGACGCTGCCTCCCCGAAGCCCTCTGGGTATAGTAGGTCGAAGTCCCTTAGTATCCCGGGCCTCTCCGGGTCCTCGCGGTCGTAAAACCCCCTAGAACCCCTAGGGTAGTCGTAGATGAAGAACGGGTCCTCGAATACCTCGGAAAGGAGCTTCTCGCCCTCCCAGGGTATCTCGTGCTGGTAGCTGGCCTCGTAGCCCATTGACCTAAGCATGTCGACGGCCTCCTTGTGGGATAGCTTCTTAAACGGCCTCTTCGGCACTCTGAGCTCGCGTCCTAGGTACTTGAGGTCCTCGTCGTGCTCCTCAATCACCCTCTTTATCACGTGGGTTAGTAGCCCCTCGGCTATCTCCATGGCGTCGAAGTAGCTGGCGTAAGCCTGCTCGACGTCTATCTGAACGAACTCGACTAGGTGCCTACCTGTGTACACGGAGTCTAGCGGCTCGAGCCGGACGTTTGGGGCGAAGAAGTATATCTTGCCCAACGCCGCCGCCATCATCTGCTTATAGAGTATTGCGCTGCTCATCACCTTGTATACGCGGCCGTAGTAGTCGAAGGATACCTGCTTAGCCCCCCTTATGCCCGGGTCGGTGACCGGTCCTATTATCGGGGGTAGGAGCTCGACGAAGCCTAGCGAATCAAGGTATTCTCTGGCCGCCTTACATATAGTAGCCTGAATCCTGAGCACCCTCTTCATCTTCTCGGTCCTAACCAGCAAGTAGGATTTGGCGAGCTTGCGCCTAAGCTCCTCTACCGAGAACCTCTTCTCAACGTGCCTAACGACCTTAGTCTTAGCACGCACGTACGCGTCGGGCATGCGCCCCTACTTAAACGTACCTGTCGACTTTACGGATAAAATGAATAATTACCGTGTAACATACGGAATATCCATTTAAATACGTCTATATATCGGGATGTACGCGGCGACTTCCGTACACGCGTTCCCGGAAGAAGCGCAGTCTCATTTTTATTGACGCCTGTTTCAAGACTCCCGATAACCATGGCTCGGCTACTAGTAATCGGGCTTGGCGAGGTCGGCTCGGCGCTGTACTCGATAGCTGTCAACTCGGGGCGCTTCGAGGTCTACGGGTACGACCTAGATCCCCGCAAGACCGCTAATAGGCTCGAGGAAGTGCCGAAGCCAGTAGACTTCCTCCACTTCTGCGTACCCTACCTCAGCAAGGACCGCTTTCTAGGCGCTTTGAGAGAGTACGTCGAGAGGTTTAAGCCCAGCCTCGTGCTAATACACTCCACCGTCGCGCCCGGTACTACTAGGTTAGTATACGAGGCGCTTGAGGTCCCCATTGCCTACACGCCCGTTAGGGGTAAGCACCCCAACCTTAAGCCGCACATGCTGTTCTGGCCCAAGTGGGTAGCTACGCTGCCAGCCGAGGCCCTAGAGGAGGCTACTCAGCACCTCCGCGAGCTAGGGCTTAAGGCTAAGGCTTACGCGGGTCCCCCGGAGACGCTGGAGCTCGCAAAGCTAGTCGAAACCGTCTATAGGGCCCTGATGATAGCCTGGTGGCAGGAGGTCCACAGGATGTCTAGGAAGTTCGGCGCCGAGCTCAAGGCCGTAGCAGAGTTCGTCGGGGAGGTGCACGAGGTCCTAGGGGACCGACCCGTCTACTACCCCGGGGTTATCGGCGGCCACTGCCTGATACCCAACACTGAGATACTGAGGAGCGTATACCCCTCTAAAATGCTCGACGCGATCCTCGAGTCTAACGAGCTTAGGGTTAGGGAAGTTGAGGACCCTGAAGTCGTAAAGGAGGTTGAGGAGGTTAAGAGGGTGGCCGAGAGGTTTCTAAATAAGGATTACTTCGCCGGGAAATGACCTCTGGGGTTGCTCCGCCGCAGCTACCTTGAAAGGAGCTCCGTTGGGCGCATGTATCTTAGCTCTTTAACCTGCTTGTAACGCTTATCGTAGCTGACTAGGACTTCTCCGTCTTCGATAGCGGTCGCTACGTGTAGGCTGTCGAAGAAGGATAAATTATAGCTCCTTCTGAGGGCCCACGCTCTTCTGAAGTGCTCTGGGCGTGGTGGGAGCTGCTTCACGTTGAAGTAGGCTAGCGCGCGGCTTAGCGACTCATAGAACTCTGGGCGCTTAACTACGATCACGCCTGAGGATATTAGTAGTTCTAGCTCTATGAGGGAATATGGCGATAGCTTTACTCCCTTGAGCCTCTTGAGCAGCTCTACGGTCTCGACGTGGTGCTTATCTTCCCTCGAGATCAGGGCCACTAAGACGTCTGTCTCTATGAGCGCCATCTCCTTTTAACCTCCTCTACTGCTTTCTTCTCAGCTATCCTCCTAAGCTCAGCGATCTCCGACTCCACGTCCCTAGTTCCCTTTATCACGGTGGCGGCTAACTCCTCTAGTGGGTCGGCTATGGGCTCTAGTATTATTTTACCCTTTTCGACGTATAGTTTAACTGCTCGCCTCACGCCTAAAGCCTTCCTGATCTTCGCGGGGATTAACACCCTACCCTTCTCGTCGACCTTTAGGATTAGTTCCATATCCCTCTCTTTTAAAGTGGGATGTCCCACATTTATGCCTATATGCTTAGGCATCTCTTCTGCTAACGCGGCTTTCTAGGAATAAACGCTTAAAGAGGTTTGGTATTAGCTTTTCCAAGGCCGTATGAAAGTGCTAGTTACGGGTGCGGCGGGGTTCATAGGGTTTCACGTAGCCAAGCTCCTCCTTGAGAAGGGGTTTGAGGTCGTCGCCCTCGATAACCTATCTCGGGGCAGCGCCAGCAGGGTTAAGGCGCTGGAGGAGATGGGCGCCTCGTTCGTTGAAGGGGATGTTAGGGACCTCGACCTCCTCTTAGATGTTACAAAGGGGGTTAACGCCGTGGCCCACTTAGCGGCGCTGATAAGCGTGGAGGAGTCGTTCGAGAAGCCGCTGGAGTACGTGTCGGTGAACGTGGAAGGTACGGTAGCGGTCTTAGAGGCGGGCGTGAGGCGGGGCGTTAAGAAGTTCGTGCTCGCGAGCTCGGCCGCGGTCTACGGCGATCCCCAGTACCTGCCGATAGACGAGGCGCATCCTCTAAGGCCTAAGTCGCCATATGGGGCTAGCAAGGTGGCGGCTGAGGCGTTCGCCGAGGCCTACTCTAGGAGCTACGGCATCGAGGCGATAGCGCTTAGGATATTCAACGTGTACGGCCCTGGCCAGAACCCGGAATATGCTGGCGTTATCTCGAGGTTCGTTGAACGCGCCGTTAAAGGGCTTCCTCCGGTAATTTTCGGGGACGGCGGGCAGACTAGGGACTTCGTGCACGTCGAGGACGTCGCGGAGGTATTCTACAGGGCTTTAACCACCAGTGCGCCTAGCAAGTTCCTCGCCGTTAACGTAGCCTCGGGCAGTCCCACTAGCATAAACGAGCTGGCTAGGCTGGTTGTGGAGGAAGCGGGGCTAGAACTCAAGCCCGTACATGCCCCGTCGAGGCCCGGCGACATATACCACAGCTACGCAGATGTTAGCCGCGTTAAGGAGCTATTTGGGTGGTCTCCTAGAAGAGGGTTAAGGGAGGGGTTAAAAGAGCTACTAAACAGGCAAAGGGCTTTAAGCGAGTGATGGGAGTTTTGCGAAATATTCGTATAACGTCGAGATATTTTAGTTTGGATTTTTAGACTAAAGGAGTTGAGGAGATACCAAATAAGCTAGTTTTATACGCATTATTACACTCCATACAAGATGGGGTGGTGTTATGTCGTCAAAGGCGCTAGGTAGGCGAACCCTAGGCGGCGTGCCCTCGGTGCTAGCAGCGCTCATCCTGATAATAATCGCCACGTCCGCCGCTATACTGCTCTACGCGTGGAAAGTGGGGCTTATCGGAGAGATTACTAGCATGGCTTCAGCTGATCTCCGGAAGATTAAGATCGAAGGAGTAAGCGTGAATGGGCGGACGTTAACGGTCTACGTGCGCAACGTCGGCGAAGAAAGGGTCGCGGTATCAACCGGCTACCTAATATACCCCTCGGGTAATTCTTCGCCGCTTAGCTTCGCCGCGTACACCAGCGGCACGGAGATATGGGGAGGCGACGTCTGGCGCGTTAACCCGGCAACTGGCGCAGTTGAGCTAGTGAGCTCCGGCAAGGTGATATACGATACGTTCACCTCCCCAAATCCGAGCGTCTGGGATGATGATTACGTTGACTACAATAACTTTTGGAGCGCTGTTTATTACGATCCTGACGGGCTGAAGCTCCTCTCGATGAGAAAACTAGGGGCAGTAACTTGGGCTGTTAGGGGGCTGATAACGGTATCTAGGATGATAGACCTCTCCAAGCCTGTGGTTATAGAAGTTGACATGCAGAAGACGTATTACAATGTGCCCGGCGGCGATGCCGCTGCAAGCCCGTTCGCCGCGTGCCTTTACTTAAGCCCTGCGAAAAATAGAAATCCGTACTATGCTACGCCCTGGTTTGCCGCTAAGCTTTACCCTCGTCCAAGTTATAATCCTGATAGAACCGAGGCCCAGCTAGTGTCTTTAGATCCTTTCTACTGTACATATCCCTGTATGGAGACGCTTTACATCTGGTCTAGCGCTCCGAATACTCAACCTCGTGGCACGTTCATCTTGGTATTTAACGATACGGTCAAAAAAGACAAAGTCTACTATTACTTCTGGCATGGGGGTAAGAGCGGTAGCCCATATCGTAGTGGCTCCTGGTCGTCAGATACACTAGGCCTACTTTACGGGACGCAGCTATACCTATACCTTACGATCGATAACAAGGTTACTGCAAGTTCTAGGAAGGTTCACGTAAGATACCTTAAGGTGTATACTAATACGTCGATTAAGGTTGAGGGCGTTCAGCCGGGGTGGGTAGTAAGGGTCGTTGACTCTAGCGGAGCCACGCTTAAGGAGGTTGAGGCTAAGGGCGATTACGTCTATGTGAGCCTGCTTAAGGAGATAGTCTACGGGAACCTGCCGATCGAGGGACACGTGGTGGTGTTGACGTACAACGAGACGGAGGTCGATACGTACGGCGGCTTGGTGATAGATCCGGGGGAGGTGCGGGCTGTGCAGTTCCTGCTCCCAGAGAACTTGGAAGAAGGGGTCTATACGTTTAAGGTCGTGCTAGTTACGGGCGAGGAGGCCTACTATAGCTTTAGGGTTTAGGGCTCTTTAACGCTAGCCTTTTAACCTTTAACGTTTAGTTGCTCGCCTAGATGAAATGCTAGCGAGTAATAAGGAATCGCCTAACAAGTACTCCAGAGGCTTTAAAATTAGCTTGGTAGAGGGCGCTGTAACTACGCTCGGCTCTACGCTAACCTCCCCCATGCTCGTCCCCTACCTAGTTAGGCTTGGAGCCTCCGTAGAGGAGCTAGGCATCTATACGGCGGCATCTCAGGTGCTGCTTCCGGCTTCCCAGATATTCGCTGCTATTGTCGTGGATAGGTTTAGGCGGCGTAGGCTAGAGCTCATGACAGCCTGCGCGTTGTTAAACAGGCTGTCGTGGCTCCTGATAGCCCTCTCGGCTTTAGGCCTTTGGGGAGGCTGTAGGGAGGTAATGGCCGTAGCGGTCCTATCGCAGATTCCGGGAGCTGTAGCAGCGCTCGCGTGGGTCGATCTAATGGCTGATGTTGTCAGCGTTAAGGTTAGGGGTAGGGCGTTCGGCCTTAGGAACTCGCTCATGGGCCTCATCAGCGTCGCGGGCTTCCTAATAACCCACGCTCTCTTTGCCTCGCTCCCCTACCCCACGAGCTACGCAACGTCGTTCTCCGTAGGTGCCGCTCTCCTGTTGCTAGCCGTGCCGCTCCTCTACGCCTACGGTGATCCCGTTAGGCCGGAAGGTAGGGGGCTTGGAGTTAAAGAGCTCTTTAGGGCGCTTAAGGAGAGGGAAGTGGTTAGAGACTCGCTCTCCATGGCTTGCTGGAGTTCCGCTACAGGGCTCGTGGGGGCCGTCTGGACCTATCACCTGATGAGGGCGATAGGCGCGACAGAAGACTGGATTATCGCGATCAACATCACGGCCGCCGTGACGGGAATACTGGCTAACCTCCCTTGGGGGAAAGCCTACGATAGGTTTGGACCTAAGGGAGTGTTTAAGCTCGCTGGACCCGGCATAGTGCTTATCCCAGTACTCTTCCCTAACCTCCGTAGCCTAGCGGGCCAAGTTGCACTCCAGGCCTACTCGACCTTCCTATGGACGGGCTTTAACCTCTCTACGTTCAACTACTCGCTCTCATACGAGCCCAAGCTTAGACACGTGTACATGGCCGTATTCAGCTCGATACCAGCATTAGCATCGGCGGCCGCTAGCTACATAGGTGCGCTAGTCTACGGCTCTTACGGCGAACTCACGTTTTATTTATCGGGCGCGGCTAGGGTGCTAGCGCTAGCGCTGCTCGTGAAGTACGTTACCCCGCGCGATTTAACGTATGAGGAGCTTAGGCTATCGGCCCATATGTATAGGGTTGCCATAGTTACGAAGGAGGTAGCGACGTACGCCGCCCTCGAGACGCTGTTCGTGCTACGCGTCGTCTACGCGGCCGTCGCCCTCGCTATACTCTTAAGCGCCCTTATAGCCCTGTACCTCCTAGCCCTTAAGCTGCTGGGACTAGGCGCCTACGTTTTTACTCCGTAGCGTAGGCTAATGGCGGTGGTGGGCATTGCCCGACATAATATCCCTAATAGCATCTGAGCTCGAGTCCGTGCTGTCCGAGTTCCTCTTAGCCCTAGCGTTGGTCCTCCCTAAGGTCCTCGTAGCCTGCCTAACGCTCGTTATAGGCTGGCTCCTCGGTAGGTTGGTTGGGAAGGCCGTAGCGCTCATAGTGAGGTACGGGGGCATAGAGTCAGCGATCTCGGAGACTGTTATCGGCAGGAGCCTTAGGAAGGCTGGCTACACGGTCTCGGGCCTCGTCGACCTGATAGCTAGGGTGGCCATCTACCTGTTCTCCTTGGGCCTAGCGATAAGGACGCTCGGCTACGAGGAGGCGCTCATCGCGGCGCAGAAGATCCTCACGCTAGTCGGGCAGGTGATCTCGGGCGCGTTGATGCTGTTGATAGGCGTCGTAGTGGTCGAGAAGGTAGTGGAGGTAGCGGGGAAGGTCGCGGGGGAGGGGCTTAGGGCTAGGATGGCGGTAACCGCCCTCCACGCCGCCCTCCTTGCGGTAGTGGTGTTCGCGTCACTATCTCAAATGGGCGTCGACGTAACCCCCGCCATAACCTTCCTGAACGCGGTAGCCTGGGGCCTTGGGCTAGGGTTAGGAGGAGGGCTCGCCCTACTGCTCATAGTAACCTACCGAGAGGACTTGGAGAAGCTACTAAGGGCGCTTAGGGAGGCTGGGCGTGAGCAGAAGAGCCGCCGCGAGGCCTAACCCCCTTAGCACAGGCTAGCCTCTCCAATCCCTCTAGCAGTTCCCTCCTAAAGCCTAAGAAGACGCCTCCCCACTTACCGCCTAGGAAGCCCCAGGACCTCGCCCCCTCGCCTAGGGCTCTAGCTAGCTCGTCGCAGACGACCCTGATCTCCCTCACCACGATGCCGAGGCTCTTCACGTACCTAGGCTCCCTAAGAGTTATCCTAAGCGTGCCCTCCTCGACCCTAAGCGGCACGTACTCGCCCGACCCTGGCCTTAGGATCTCGTTCATAACCTCCGACTCCAAGTCTAGGTGGGTTACCCTAGCTAGGCTATAGCCCTTCACGTGCAGGTAGACGTCGCAGGGGATTTCCCTACGCCTAGACCTAGAGCACAGCAGGACCCTAGCGGAGAGCCTTATCTTCCCAGGAGCTGGACCCGTCAGAGGCTACCACCAGGGGAGAACTACCTCTACGAACTCGCCCTCAACCTGCCCCCACGCGACGTCGTCTAAGCTTCTCCCCTCGGCCCAGGATAAGGG
>CAZAZN010000033.1:0-15752 GCA_964489665.1 uncultured Thermofilaceae archaeon | reverse complement strand
GATTAGGGGGAGTCTCACCGCCGCGTCCAGGACCATCGCCACAATGAACGGGGCTTCAGGGAACACCAACGAGTAGAGTAGCCCGCCTATCGCTGGCGCGGGCACGCTAGCGAGGCTGCGCGCTAACTCCCTAACTCCCGTCCACCTACCCCTAGCCTCCTCCGGCACGAGCTCCATCGTTAGCGCTCTGAACGCCGACGAGGAGGAGAACCACACGCCCCTTAGGGCCCAAGCCGCTATCAGGTACTCGTGGCTGGGCGCTAGCAGCATCATGGCTATCGAGATGTAGAGCAAGCTCCTAAGGGCGATTATCGTCCTCACCCTTCCAACCTTATCGGCTAGCCTACCGACCAGCGGTGAGGACAGCAGGTAGGCTAGGTTGGAGGCGAAGCCCATTAAGCCTAGGGTCATGGCAGCAGCCCCCTTAACCTCGACTAGGTATATGGTGGTAAAGGGTATCGAGGACCTCCAGACGTAGCCTCCGAGGATCTCGACTATAAGCCACCGCCTAAGGCTGCTGTTCTCCCTAACCATGCCTATTGAGTCCTTAACGGCGCTCCCAAGCCCTCCCCTCAGTGAGGGGGAGACGTAGTCCTTTACGAGCGGGGCTACTAGCAGCGCGCCAGCCGCTAGCCCCGCGAACTGGATTAGGAACAGCGGCCTTATACTCTCGGCCGAGATCCCTCCCCCGGCCTCAATGATCACGGCAGCTACCAAAGGTGAGACTAGCGAGGCGAGGGTAGCTACCGACCCGACGATGCCGTAGCCGAGTGCCCTGCTCTTCGAGGGCATGAGGTCGGCGACTAATATGTTCTCGACGTTCATCACCGCGAACGCGCCTACGAGGAGTAGGGTTAAGCCTACGAGGGCGGTGTTCCAGTCCCTGGCTAGGAATAGGGACAGGGGGGCTAGGGCCTCTAGGGCTAGGGCCGCTAGGTAGACCTTCCTCCTATCCAACATGTCGGATAAGAAGCCGAGGATCGAGTTGATTATCGAGCTGAAGAGCGAGGCCAGGCTCCTCAGGAACCCTAGCTCGGCTACGCTTATCCCGAGCTCGAACACGAACAAGTTCACGTACTGCTGGGATAAGCCGTTAAAGAAACTGGATATCGAGGCCCTACCGACTAGGGCTACATAGCTCCTACGCCTAGACGTCTTAACGCTCACCCCCCTGGCGGGAACTTCTCCTCGACTGCCCTTTCGAGGCTCGAGATCAGCAGCCTCTCGATATCTCTGTGGCTCTTAAAGTGCTCGTTCGGGTCCTTAGTTAGCGTGTAGATCCAGTAGAGGCTGAATATGCCCATCGTCACTAGCGAGAGGACGATATACACTATGGTGCTTCTCCTGGGGACGACGTACAGCTCCTCGGGCATAAAGGTGGCTACGACGCCGAGCTCCTCGAGCCCCCTCTTAACCTCCTCTAGCAGCCTCCTCTCCCTAGCGCTATGCTTGTTGAAGTCCCTATTTAGGAAGTGGTAGACGTAGAATACGACGATGCCTATCAGCACTATCAAGGCTATCCAGAGGACGGCGGACTTCTCCTGTTCCTCGACTTCCATCTCCCTTATAATGCTCCTTATGCTAAGCGCCCTAGCCGAGCCCATCTTCTCGAGGAGGTCGGCGACGTTAGTGTACAGGAGCCTAGCCCTCTTAAAGTGCTGGTTCCTCCTCGCTATCAGCTTGTAGTACACGTAGATGCTAACCACCATGGCCGCGATTAGCATCACCACGAGGATTGCAACGGCTCCCAGCACCGCTTCAGGGACCTCGGAGAGGTCTGGGTAGAGGGCGGTAAGGACCGCTAGCGGCACTACGGACGCTAGCGCTAAGATCGTGGAGGCGAACGGCATCCATAGAGGCATCACGTAGTCGGTCTCGCTGAGCATCTCGTGGTACTTCCTGATGTTGCCGAGCAGCACTAGCGCTTGCTCCCTCGTTGTTACGCCTGCCATCGTTAAGCTTGTTATGATACCTTTATGTAAATTAGCCTCCATGCACTTCACATGTTGGGCGACTGAGGGCGCCTGGGGAGAGTGAGTTGAGGGTTAGCGTATACGAGTTTAAGGACCTCTATAGGGCCTACGCTATAGTCCAGCTTGAGGGCGAGGAGACACGAGCCTTTAGGGCGCTGTTAGCGGCTAGCGAGGAGGAGTTAATGGAGCTGGCTAAGGAGGTGTTCGGGAGGGTTAGGGTCCTGAAGTACGGCCGGGGGGCTAGGCTAGCTGAGACCCGGGTAGAGTTCTTCTACCTAGACCTAGAGCTGGAGAACTACACGAACTACTCGGTTGAGGCGTACCCCGAGGCCCTCACGGTCTCCACTAACGCTGGCTTTAGGGAGGCTGGGTCGGCCGCTAGGAGGCTAGTCGCTAAGCTTCTCGGGGGAGGTCGAGATGCCTAGGCCTAGGCTGGAGCTCCTCTCGAGCGACGAGTGTAAGGTAGTGCATGAAGCTGCGCTCGAGATACTCGAGGAAGTCGGCGTCCTCGTGGACAACGAGGAGGCCTTAAGACTGCTTAGGGAGGCGGGGGCGGAGGTGGACGGCAGAGTTTGCAGGATGCCGCAAGACCTCGTCGAGAGCTGCGTTAAGAGCGCTCCCCACAGCTTCACGCTCTACGATAGGGACGGTAGGCCTTACGCCGAGCTCGGAGGAGACGTGGTGCTCTACGCTCCGGGGTCAGCTGCCACGAAGTTCCTCGAGTACAGCGCTAGGCGGCCGCGCCCCTCTACGCTAGCGGACCTAGCTAGGGTCGTCGCCGTCGCGGAGTCCTTGAAGAGCATCAGACTCCAGAGCACGGCGGTCGTCCCGAGCGATTACCCAGAGGAGCTGTCGGATAGGATAAGGCTGTACCCCGTGCTAAAGCTCTCGAGGAAGCCCGTCGTTACTGGTGCGTTCACGATCGAGGGCGTGCACGACATGAAGAGGATGCTAGACGTAGTCCTCGGCGACGCGTCGAGGAAGCCGTGCGCGATATTCGACGTCTGCCCATCCCCTCCGCTTAAGTGGAGCAGGCTAACCTCCCAGAACCTGATCGACTGCGCCAGGTACGGCCTGCCCGTCGAGGTAATACCCATGCCCATTCTGGGCGCTACCGGCCCGGTCACCGTAGCTGGCTCTCTAGTCCAGCACCACGCCGAGGCCCTCTCCGGGATAGTGCTAGCTCAGCTAGCGAGGAAGGGGACTCCCGTTATCTACGGGGGCTCCCCCTGCCTGCTAGACATGAGGAGCGGCGCCCCCCTCATATCAGCTCCCGAGAGCCTGCTGGTGGCGCTAGCCTACGTGGACCTAGCGAAGTGGCTTGGCCTGCCCTGCCACGCATACATGGCCCTTGGAGATAGCCCCCTCGTGGACTACCAGTGCGGCGTCGAGTCGATGGTAGGCGCTACCTTAGCGGCCTTAAAGGGGGTGAATGTGGTGTCCGGGCCGGGCATGCTCGGGGGAGAGAACGTGTTCAGCCTAGAGAAGCTCGTGTTCGACGACGACGCCTGCGGGTACGCGCTCAGGATGGCAAGGGGCTTCGGGCTAGGCCCTGAGGAGCTAGCGGTCGAGGTGATCAGGAGCGTCGGGTTCAGGGGGGCCTTCCTAGGGCACAAACATACTCTGAAGCACCTTAGGCGGGAGCTCTTCTTCCCGAGGGCCTTTAACAGGACCGGTAGCCCCGAGCATAGCGCCCTCGAGAGGGCTAGGAAAGAGGTCGAAAAGATTTTAAGCTCGTTCGAGCCCCCTAAGCTGCCGCCAGACGTCGAGAGGGAGCTGGATAGGCTAGTCGAGGATATCTGCCGTCGATTCGGAGCGAAGTTACCTAAGCTGCCGTTAACCGGTTAGACGAAAGTTAGCCAGTCTATGTACCGCTCGTCCTGCCCCCTAACTATCCTTAGGTAGGCCTCCCTGATCTTCATCGTCACGTCGTGTTTCTCGTAGACCTTGCCGTCAATACTGGCTACAGGGGTGACCTCCATCGCCGTCCCGCAGAAGAAGGCCTCGTCGGCGTCGTAGGCGTCTACGAGGGTTACGCGCCTCTCGACAACCTTGAAGCCCATGTCCCTGGCTAGCCGCATTACAGTGTCCCTAGTTATGCCGGGGAGAATGCTGCCGAGCTTCGGCGTTACGAGCACGTTTCCCTTAACGAAGAACACGTTAGCCCCAGGCCCCTCGGCGACGTAGCCCTCTACGTCGAGTAGGAGGGCGTCGTCGTAGCCCATCTCCCTAGCCTCCTTGAGAGCTAGGATCGAGTTAACGTAGTGCCCACCTATCTTCGCCTCGGGAACGGTTACCTGAGGCGAGATCCTCCTCACCGAGACAGTCCTAACCCTTATCGCTTTAGCGCCGAAGGGCTTCGGGAACTCTACGGCGAATATCGCTACGTGAGTCGTGAGCTCCTTTATGTGCAGGCCGAGGCTCTCGTCGCCCAGGAACGCTACCGGCCTTATGTAGGCCTCCCTAATCCCCTCCGCCCTTATCACCTCCTTACACGCCTCGACGAGCTCGTCAAGGTCGTAGGGCACCTCCAGCCCTAGAACCTCCGCGGAGAAGAGGAACCTGCGCATGTGGTCTTGGAGCCTGAATATCGCAGGCCCCTTCG
This sequence comes from uncultured Thermofilaceae archaeon, assembly GCA_964489665.1. Taxonomy (GTDB): domain Archaea; phylum Thermoproteota; class Thermoprotei; order Thermofilales; family Thermofilaceae; genus CAZAZN01. Next base: position 11,174 of record CAZAZN010000033.1, on the reverse strand, counting down.
GCGTGTCATAGCACCCTATACCCTCGAACACCGAGGACCCGTAGTGGAGGGCGTGGGTCATCAGCGATAGCTTAACCTCCTCGAACCTCCTCAGCTTCCCGTCGAACCAGGCGAACTTGGGCTTCTCCACGTGGGAGACAGAAAGCCTAGGGGAATAATGTTTACCGGTCCCCCAGCCGCTACTTAACGGCCTTAACCTCAGATTAGGGAACTCTTAAAGGGCCCTAGCCCTCTCCCTACGCCTAAGCCTTAGAGTGAATAGGGCCTCGGTCGTGAACAGCTTAGCCGTAGCGCACAGCAGCGCTACGGTGAAGGCGGCTAGGTACGCTAGGGCGGTCGCTAGGGCCGCGTAGTCGTTGAAGAAGGCGGCCCTCGTAGCTATGACGGTGTGGGAGTACGGTATCGCTAGCAGCGCTAGCCTAGGCGCTAGCGGTAGGGTGTCGGGGTCTACGAACATTAGGGCTACGAACGGTAGCACGAAGATCGTGATCACTATGCCTAGCAGCGACTGAGCACCCCTAACGTCCTCGGCGAACGCGCCTAGCATTAGGGCTAGCGCTAGGGCCGAGATCATCGATAGGGCTATTACGGCTAGGAGCATAGCCGCCGATAGGGGGGTCGGCAATAGCCCCGCCTTAGCGAGCGCCGATAGCGCTCCGAGACCTGCCCCCACGCTCACCTCGCCCTCCTCGCTCGGCATGCTCGCGAACATCGAGGACATGTAGTAGCCGTAGCCCAGCGAGAACACTAGGGTGCCAGCTAGGGCTAGGATAACGCTCGCCACCAGCTTCCCCGCTAGTATCGTGAGCCTGCTAACGGGCTGAGTCATCAGCATCTCTAGGGTCTTAGCCTCCTTCTCTATCGCCATCGAGGTAACGGCGAACTGGGCGGTGAAGATTACGAGCATGAATATGATCCAGGGCAGGGCGAAGCTCTGGCCAGCCAGTATCCCCATCACGAGCCCCGGGCTAGCCTCTATCACCCTGCCCTTGAGGACGAGCGCGCTCCTGCTGGCTATCGGGTTCTGGAGGAAGTCGGGGCTTACCCCCTTCACGCGTGCAGATATGAACTCGTCGCTTAGCTTGCGCGAGACGGAGCTTATAAGGTCCTCAACCTTCATCGAGCTGGTGACCGCCATCATCGTCGTCCCGTTCGAGATGAAGTAGACCTTCACGTAGCCGCGCACCCCTCTGCTTATGTTAGCTGAGAAGCCGGGCGGTATCACCACGAGCGCCTGGACACCTCGCGACACGGCCTCCCTCAGCGCGCCTTCAAGGCTACCTGACACCTTGACGACCGTGGCGTTAGCCCTCATCTCCTCGATAATCCTAGACGCCCAGGCCCCTCGGTCGAGGTCTAGCACGGCTACGCTGTAGCTCCCAGCGAACGTCTCCTTTAGCGAGGCGCCGACGACGTGCCCCATTACCGCGAACATTAGGAAGGAGATGGCGAAGCCCGCGATGAACTTAGGGTCCCTAGCCATCTCTAGGAGCTCCTTCCAGACGACGTTCCACAGCTTCCTCATCTCCCCACCACCTTCACGAAAACCTCCTCTAGGTTCTCGGCCCCGTACTCGTCCATCAGCTCCCTGGGCGGGCCGCACACCACTATCCTGCCCTCGTGTATAAGCGCTACCCTATCGCAGAGGTACTCGACCTCCAGCATGTTGTGGCTACATACCACCGCTGCTGCCCCCTCGCTCTTAACGAAGTCCTTAATCGCCCTCCTAACGGCGTGGGCGCTTATCACGTCCAGCCCGGTCGTGGGCTCGTCGAGGAGCGCTAGACGCGGGCTGTACATGAGGACTGAGGCTAGCAGGAGCCTCCTCACCATGCCCCGGCTGTAGGTCTTAATCCTATCCCTTAGCCTATCCCCGAGCCCAGAGATCTTAGCGCCTCTCTCAACGAACTCCTCCTCTTCCTCCCTGCTCTTCGCCCTCATTCGAGCGATGAACCTCAGGAACTCCTCGCCCTTCAAGTTCTTGTAGGCGCCCGCCTCCTCCGGCAGGTAGCCTATTAGCTCCCTGACCTTAGCGGCCTCCTTAACTACGTCGTGGCCGTAGACGGCCGCCCTGCCGGAGGTGGGCGACAGTATAGTCGCGATTATCCTCAGGGTTGTAGTCTTCCCGGCGCCGTTTGGGCCTATGAGCCCGAATATCTCCCCCTCCTCAACCTCGAAGCTTATGCCCTTTAACGCCTCAACGCCTCCCCTGTACACCTTCCTCAGCTCGCTAACCATTAGCGGCTTCATCGAGCACTCGTGTACGCCGCCCCTTTAAAGCTAGGGCTAAAAGACCCTTAACAGCCCCTGTAGTAGCCTCCTAGCGTGTTTATAGCTGACGGCCATCTTCCTAAGGACCCTTGGAAGCTCCTTAAGGTCGTTAACGACCGCCGATAGGATCGCGTAGCTCTCTTCGCTGATATCGACCCTGATCACGGGGTCCCTAAGCTCCTTCCTAAGCGTGTCCATCGCCGCGACGCTGAACGCCGACTGATCATAGAGGAATAGCGCGTCGCTCTCCACGATCAGCCCATAGTCCTCGACGAACACCTCAGCCCCAACCCAGAGCCCCACGTCGACCCCCACGATAACCGAGGTCGTGTCCTCCCACTCCCTGCAGGCAGCCGGTATGCCCGACTCCCTAAGCGCCTTAGCCACCTCGCCGGCCCTGCCGTAGTCTATGTACTTCTCGACGTAGACGTCTACACCGTCCTCAATCCACCTTAGGTAGTAGAGGGGGCCTAGCAGCCTGCCCAGCTTAACGACCCTGCCGTAGGGCTGGTTCTGGCCGTAGAAGAGGCACAGGCAGTTCTCGGGCTTCCAGAACGCGAACGTGCCGGGGCTAACTCTATCGAGCTCCTCGCCCTCCTCCAGCCTTATCGGCGTGGGGAAGTACACCTCCTCCTTCCACCTAATCGCCTTAGACTTGAAGGGCGCCGCCCCCAGCACCTTGTCGGCGAGGGGCGTATCGTCTAGCACGGCTACGACCTCGCCCAGCTCCTCAAACCTCACCCTAACCAGCTTCATCGAAGACGCGTTATGAAAAACGAATATTATTGCTTAACCTAAGCGGTTAGAGCTCTAGCGTCGCTAGGAAAGCCGGGATCACGTCCCTGCTCAGCACCTTAGCCCTAGGGTGCCCGCTAGGCTTCCTCCTCCATTTAACCTCGAGCGGCAGGACTCCTGAAGCCGTTATTACCACTGCATCTACCTCCCCCTATCCCTCCAGTAGTAAGTCGGGTACCTCCTAGCTAGGTGTGCCGTTACCGTAGCCTCGACTACCGCCGCTTCGTCGACACTGACCCTAACGTACCTTGACAGGACCCTGTAGATGAAGGGGTCTAGGAGGAGGACCTTCTTCGCCTTCCTGTAGTCCGGCCTTCCGTCGAGCGAAGCCCAGTACACAACCTTAGCCACCATTGAGGCCTGTAGCTTCTCGACGTACTCCCTAGCCGTGTGAGGGGATGAGAGGGAGGTGTGCTTCGCTATCGCGTGCCAGGTTACGGGCGCTGACGTCGTCTCCAGGATGTAGGATAAAACCTCCTTCATGTAGCCCTCGCTACAGCCCGCCTTAAGCCAGTCAGCCCTAAGCCAGTCTAAGTATGCTCTGTACGACAGGTACGTGACCCGCCCCTTCTCGAAGTACTCCCTTATCGGGATGGGAAAGCCGCCTGTCTGGAGGTAGGCAGCGAACATCTCCTCAAGCGTCCTGCTAAAGGCGGCGTTAGCGGCTAGACACGTCTCAAAAGCCTCTAGATCGTCCAGCGGAGCGCGCCTAGGCCTAATGCGGCTGAAGTGCGATACGTACTCCGAGAAGGATAGCGGGTACATGTACAGGTCCCTCCCCCTTCCGCGCCTACCCGGAAACCTCTCCTTGCCGGCGATGAGCTCTAGGCCGGCCGAGCCGGTAACCACTAGGACGGCGCTCCTAAACTCCCCCTATCGATCCTAGATTTAAGCGCCCTGTACCACTCGTCCACGAACGTGATCTCGTCTAGCACTATTATCGAGCTCTTAACCCCCACGTCCTCCTAGCTGAGAGGAAGGCGTCCAGCACTTCACCGAGCTCTCTACAGTCCGATAGCTCGTCGCAGGAGTAGTAGAATATTGACTTGGGATCCCTCACCTTAAGTTGCTCGTAGATGAAGATCTTCAGCGCTGTAGTCTTACCAACCTGCCTAGGCCCTACCAGGAAGTAGAGCCGTAGGGCTCTATTGAGATCTTGCCGATTATACTTGGAACTCACTTAACCCTACTCTTAACCCACTCCTCGTAAGCTGGGTCTATCTCACCAACCCACCAGGGGTTATACTCCTCCAAGCCAGCTCGTGCAATGGGATTGCAAATAGCTATTTAAGCGATTTGCAATGGAGTTGCAAATAGAGGCGCCCGTTAAGCGTAGCGCTGGTAGAGCCTCGCGTAGACTTCTAGCCGCTCCAGCGTCTGGGGCACTACCATGAGCTTACTCAGCTTCTCGTGGGTCGTTAGCAGCTTCCTAGCCTCCTCAGGCCTATCGGCGCACGATACGGGGGCTACGGCGTCGACTATCCTCTCGACGTAGGTCTCGGGGAGCTTAAGCATGGAGTCGAGGTTCTCGACCACCCAGTCCCATGCGCGCCTAGTGAAGGCCCTGTTAGCCGCCGAGAGGACTATGGGTATGAACTTCAGCCTCGCTGGAACCTTCTCCAGGACGTAGCCGAGGAACTTCTCGACCTCCCCGGCGTCGGGCATCTCCGATAGGGCCCTGAGCACTAGCGCCCTATCGGCCTCGCTATCCGTGGTCTCGTAGATCCTGAGCAGCTCGTCGCGCCTAAGTTCGTGAGCCGCCGCGACAAACGCGGCCTCCCTGAGATCAGGGTCTACAGCCTCGCCCCTAACGGCCCTCTCGAACATCTCTAAACACCTCGATAGCGCCTCGCGGTGGCCTAGGCTAGCGAGTCTAGCTAGCGCTAGGCCCCTGAGAATCCCATTATCGATGGACTCGCCCTCCCTAGGCTCCCAGCCCACGACCTCGAGCACGCCCTCCATAAAGCTCCTCAACACCTCGCAGGCCTTGTCGGCGAGCGGCCTACTGGCTAGCACGGCGGCTACCGTCTTAAGGTTGCGGGAGACGCTTGAGGCGACTAGGAGGCTACCCTCCCTCCTTAGCCTGCGCTCAACTAACTCGAGGTAGCCGTCCAGGCCCAGCCTCCCGGCTAGCGCTAGCGCGAAGTAGTCGTCCTGAAGCCCCCACCTATCGACAGCGGGCACTGCCCCCTCCTCTACGAGCTCCAGAAGCTGATCGAGCATCTCCCTAGCGTACATCACCCTAGCGAAGCTCCTTCTGCCGAAGTTCACCAGGGCGGGCCGCTCCACGTTCACCCTAGCCTCCTTGGAGTCTAGGACGAAGCCCTTAACCCTCCACTCGCCGCCGGAATACTCGCCTACCTTGAGCGGGATAACCCAGACCCCCTCCTCGCCGCCGGGCAGGTAAGTGAACCTCTCCTGCCTAAGCGTCCCGTCCGGTTCCACGACTATTAGCGGGTAGCCCCTCTGCCTAGTCCAGCTCTCGACGAACCTCGACACGTCCACGCCTGAGGCCTCCCTAACCGCCCTCCAGAAGTCCTCGCTAGTAGCGCTCCCGTACTTGTGAGCTTCCAAGTACCTCCTGAGGGCCTTGGCGAACGCCTCGCCTCCAACGTAGTCCTCGAGCATTTGGAGGAAGCAGGCCCCCTTGCAGTAGATTATCGCCGAGGTGGCGGGGCCAAAGACCTTCTCGCTCTCCTTCTCCAGCTCTATCGGGACCGTGCTCTTAAGCGCGTCCCTGTATAGCGCCGCCTCCATCTCGTTAGCGACGAACATCTCCGGCACGTTCCAGTCCGGGTGGACGGCCTCAAGCGCCTTATAGCTCAGTAGCGTCGCGAAGCTCTCGTTAAGCCAGATGTACCTCCAGCCCGCTGGGGATACGAGGTCGCCGAACCACTGGTGCGCGGTCTCGTGGGCTATTACCTCGCCGAGGCGCTTAAGCCCCTCCCTGGTCGTCCTCCCCGGGTAGTAGAGCAGCAGGTTCTCGCGGAACAGCATGGCGCCCCAGTTCTCCATCGCCCCGAACGCGAAGTCGGGAACCGCCAGCAGGTCTAGCTTAGGCAGCGGGTACGGGACCTTGAAGTACTCCTCAAAGAACCTCAGGTACCTGTAGGCGTGCTTAAGCGCAAAGTCCACGTACCTCTCCCTACCCGGTAATACGACTATCCTAACCCTCCTATCCTCAGACGGGAACGTCACGAACTGCCCCACGCCGAAGAACAGCAGGTACGTCGGCATCGCGGGCGTCGTCCTAAACCTAACCCTCTTCCACCCATTGACGTACTCGGCGCTAACCGGCGGCATGTTGGAAAAAGCCTCCATGAAGTCCGGAACCTCCAGCGTAACGTCGAACCTAGCCTTAAGCGACGGGTGGTCGAAGCACGGGAAGGCCCTCCTAGCGAACCTCTCCTCAAACTGGGTAACCGCCGCCCTCCCCCTCTCCCAGCTACTCGTGTAGAGCCCTAGCATGTCCCCGCTATACTTACCCGAGAACTCCACCTCTACCTCGAGCTCCCCTGAGACCTCCTCACCCAGCTTAACCTCTAGCAGCTCTTTCTCGGGAACTAGCCTGAACTCGCACTTAACCTCCCTATCACCAGCCCGGACCCTACAGCTCTTGATCTCAAGCCCCGAGGCGTTGAGGGAGAAGCTGCTGACAGGCTTAGCCGCCTTAGCGCGTATCCTAACACGCCCCTCGAAGCCCTCGCGGAGCGGGTCCACCCTGAGGAAGACGTCGTAGTGCTCGGGCACTACCTCGGCCGTCATCGGCGATTAGGGGCGTTGCCGGCAAAATACGTTAGCGGCGGCTAAGCGGGGACAGGTACCTTGCGGACTCCCTAACCTTATCCTTAGGTTCCCACCTAAACCTCCAGAGCCCCCTACCGAACGCCCCCACTGCTATCTCAAGCTCCTCGGCTAGCATGTCGCTGATCAAGGGCTCGTCGGCTAAGGGTGATACGACTAGGTCCACCACCACTTCCCTAGACTCGGCGTCGGGCGCCACGACCTTCACGGTAGCGGCCCTCGGGTACAGCCAGGCCCGAGCGGGCCGCCTGCCGTATCCATTAACACCTCCGTAGCGCCCTCAGGGGGCCAGAGCCCTAGGCTCTAAGCCAAGCTCACCGGGATTAGCAGCTGAGGAGTTGGGGCCTTGTACCCGCTGTTAAACAAGGCGACTACCTCTACGCTGATCCCTCTCCTCGACAGCAGGAGCCTTAGCCTTACCGCCAACCGCTACCACCTTTATCCTTCCGACCCTAGCGAAGTACCTGAACCTAATCCTCCCCACAAACACCCTTCGAGGCATAAATCCCCGCTAGAAGGAGACGCCTCGAGGATATAAACAGCCCCCGATGATCCCAAACCTGATCCCATGCTTACGGCAGGCGGCTAGGGCGCGCCTGTAGAAGGCGTCGGCGTACCCCCTAGTCGGGTAGCCGCTCCTCCTGAACACCTCCCCGTACCTCTCGGCGAGCTCTGGGAACCTCCTCCCTAGCACCCTCATGAACTCCTCCCGGCAAGTCCTGGGCAGGGTTAGGGGGCTGAAGAACACGTAGCACGCTCCGTGTTCCTTAGCGGCTTTAGCCATCTCGTCGAGCGCCTCCTGGGAGTCCGAGATGAAGGGCAAGGTTGGCACAAACGCTACGCCGGCGCAGAACCCCTCCTCCCTAACCCTGCTGAGCGCCTCGAGCCTTTCTTTAGGGCTGGGGACGTTGGACTCGAACACCCTAGCGACCTCCTCGTCGAGCGTCGATATCGAGAAGGTTATCAAGGCCCCTCGCCCAACCCCCTCCCTTAGGTCTGGGGGCAGCGTAGCGGAAGAGTCTACCTCTGCTAGCAGGTCGAGGTCCCTTAGCACGAGCGGCGACTTAGTTAGGCAGAGCACCGGGAACCTGTACCTAGCGATGACCTCAAGGCACCTCCGAGTAACCTGGAACCTCTCTTCAGCCCACGTCCAAGGCTCGGTCGCGGAGCTCAGGGCGATGAAGCCGTACTCGCCCCTTTCAGCAAACCTCCTAAGCTCCCTAGAGAGCAGGAGGGGGGCGTTGACCTTAACACCCAGGTAGCCGGGCCTCCCGTAGCCACGGATATAGCAGTAGACGCAGCCGAACTCGCACGACACGTACGGGTTAAGCGTGTACTCGTCTAGGAACCAGGGATCCCTCCTATGCCTGTTAAGCACCATCTTAGCGTAAACCTCCTTAACCCTCACCGCCAGCCCCTACGAGGCCTAGGTATCACGAAGGCCGTCCTCTCCTTATACCTTAAGTACTCCTCGCCAAACCTTAGCTCGAGCTCCCTCTCCTCTACCAGCTTTATGTAGGCAACGAATACTGCTGCCACCAGCGCCGTGAAGACGAGGCAGGCCGGGGAGTTCGCGAGGAGCGATATGCCAGCGTAGTAGAGCGTGAGGCCGAAGAGCATCAGGTTCCTACAGTACCTGTAGGGCCCGACCACCACTAGCTTCTGCGTGGGGACCACAGGCACAGGGGTGCCCTTACCAACGCTCCACTGAGCCCACGCTGCCCAGACCATGAACGTGAACCCTACGCCTAGCAGGAGTGTGGCTAACGCCACGTTTAAGGGCCAAGCCATGAGCCTAAAGCTGAGGTGCTCATCGATTACTGGCGACACGTATACCATGATCAAGGGAGCTATGACCCCTACGCCTAAAGCTCCAAGGACGAGGGCGAAGAGCTTCTGCCGCCTCCTATACCTGCGCCTCGCGCGGGAGACTAGGAGCTCGATTAACCCCATCTAGCCCGCCCCCAGGAAATATAACAATGTTATAAACTTTATAACTCTCGAGCAGGGCCTGCCGAGGTACTTGAGGTAAAAAGCGATCCTTGAAACCTATAGCGGGCTCCGAGGCCTCAGCTAGATAGTATGCCCGGAGGCGTTAAAAGCTACTAGATTAGGGTTCCCAGTACTCCGGCTTGGCGCTGCTCTGAGTTCTAGTCCCGAGCTCACGCCTTAGGCACCACTCGCCTGTATAGGGGTCTAGTATCACTATTCCGAGCTCGTGAGCTAAGCGGTCGCTGATCATCACCTCACTCTCCCCGGGCATTATAGAGGCTACTGCCTCGACCTCCTCGGTCTCAACGTCGCCGAGTACTAGCTTCACCCTCACGGGCTGAGCAGCCCTAAAAGCCGAGACTAAGCCCCCGCCCGCTACGCTGTAGGAGGAGACCTCCATCGAAGGCTCCAGCCCTAGGCCTGGGCCAGCGCCGGCGGCAGCACCATCTCAGGCTCCTCGGTCTCGAAGCCGCTGTTGACGAGCGCCGAGGTCTCGGCGCTCCTGCTCCTCAGCCTTAATCTCACCCTTACCCTTACTCCCAACCCCGTACACCTTAACTAACTTCATCTTACCTATGCGCCTACGCCTAAACAGGCCAGCTAGCTTTGACATACCCGTGTGCGAGTGAGATGCACGAGCTTAAATAACTAAGGCCGTTTAGGAGGAGTTCCAAGGGTCTGGGAGGTTGAGAGAGACCTCGTGGGCGCTCGACCTACGCTACACGTAGGAGAGCGCTACACAGTAAGCCTAGAACGAGGGCTAAGAGCTCCTGACGCTCACTACCCGCGCCTCGCGCAGGAAACTAGGAATTTGACTAGCCCGTCTGGCTCGCCCCTCGGGAGATGTAGCGATAAAGATCTATAGTCCTCGGACCCGCAAGGGACGTCCCTAGACGTAAGCGCGCCTCGAAGCCTGCAGAGGACTTAGAGACCTCACACAGGGCGATGTAGCTACCTATCGTAAATTCTCTAACTCCCTTCGAGGGGGGCGAGCCAGCCGTATTTACTGCCGCTAGCTGAACACCCTCTCTATCCCCTCTATTAGATCAAAACCCGAGTCGTTAGAGTAGATCCTCCTTATCCCTAGCCTCCTCATCTGCGCTACGATCACTAAGTCGTCCCACATCCCCCAGTGGAGCCCTAGCCCTCGACGAATACTCCTAGCCTCCCTGAAGTCCTCTAGGGTAGTTTCCGCGACCACTATGGGCGACGTCTCGATGTACTCCAGGAACTTGTCAATGGCGTCCCAGCTCTTCCTCCTAGCTAGATGGGCTAAAACCTGGCTTAGCACGAGCGTTGACGCGAAGCCTACCTCTTCTCCCCGCTCGAAACGCAAAAGTATATTGAGAGCCGTACGACCAAAGCGGGGATCTTCGAGGAGCACATAGATAAACACGTTGGAGTCAACGAAGCTAGCTCGTACACCTCTACTCTTCACATCCCAGGCCATGCTCGACCTCCTCTAAACGAACCTCCTCCCTCCCTGCTACGCCGTAAAGGTCCTTCGCTGAGATCTTGAAAACGGGCTTTAGCACTATCCTACTCCCCTCCACGCTAACCTCCAGCTCCATGCCATCCCTAATTCCCAGCGCCCGCCTAATGGCAGATGGGATAACTATACGGCCCCTCTTCTCGACGACTACTCTAACCCTCATCCCGCAACCCATGTGGGACAATCCTTGACCCATATTTAAAGGCGCACGCCTACATTCAATTTCCTTAAAACTCAGCGGTTTAGGAGCCCTCATAACTCACCACGATGGCCGACACTACGGCTAGACAACACGCTAGGTCGTCGCCCAGCGCCTTAAGTAGCGCCCTAGCGGCTTCCCGACCCCCCTCGTGCTCGGCGAGCATCGCAGGTAGGTCTAGGTAGGCCAAGAAGACCTCCCCCTCCTCGCTCAAGATCCTCCAGTACCTCCTCCTATCCCTCTCCACCTTCTCGCGCCTCTCCTCCAGTAGCTGCGAGGGGTCCCGGCCCTCCGCCAGCGCCTTAACCACCTCCAGCCCGTTCTCCGTAGCCCAGCCGTAGAAGTCGAGGACCGTGTAGTCGGCTATCCTAGCGTGAAGCCTCCACGACTTCTCGTCGGGGTACTCCTTAACCCTGACAACCGCAGTGACCAGCGGCTTCAGCTCCTCCAGGCTCTCCCGGCCCAGCACCATCACTGGGCTTATGTAAGCCGATGCTAGGACATAGGCTTCGACGGCGCGCTCGTCGAGCCCTAGTTCGGTGAGCACCTCGACCGCCCTCCTGAGCCCGGCTATGGGGTAGCTCAGCTCCAGCAGGACCTTCCTCCTCGGGATGGCGGAAC
>CAZAZN010000032.1:0-17098 GCA_964489665.1 uncultured Thermofilaceae archaeon | reverse complement strand
ACAACATTCGCAACAGAAGACTACATATTCTTCGCCGCCATGGCGGTAGCTACCGCCATACTGCTGTACGTGTACTTCACCTACGGGTTCTCACCGATAGCGAAGATGAGGTTTTACCTCTTCGAGAGCTAGAAGGGGTACAGGGATGACGGTTAAGGCCTCTAGGGCGGTTAAGGTAGCCGTGGTAGCCGTGTTCTCAGCCCTCTGCGCCGCCCTAACTCTGATGACGCGAGTTCCCTCGCCGACAGGGGGCTATACGCACGTGGGTGACGCGGCGATATACGTCGCGGCGCTGCTGTTCGGCCCCTACATCGGCCTCCTAGTGGGCCTGATAGGGCCCGTAGCGGCGGACCTAGTCGTGGGCTACCCGAGGTGGTACGTAACCCTGCTGGCCCACGGGCTTCAAGGGGCCGTAGCGGGGATAGGGGCTGGCAGGAGGACGTGGCTACAGGCCGTTATAGCCTTCGCCGCCGGAGTCGTCATGTCGCTAACCTACTTCGCCGTAAACGTGTACATAAAGGGGCCAGCGCCAGCGCTCGTATCCCTCGTGAGGGACGTGTTCGGCCAGACTTTAGTCTCGGTGATCATAGCCGTACCCGTAGTGAAGGCCGTTGAGAGGTCCGGAGTACTAAGGAGGTAGCGCTAGAGCCACAGCCTTTAAAATTATAGGCTATACTTGATACCGCGCAGTTCATCACAAGTTTCCGTGATGAGCCTACGGTCCCCTGAAGCATGATGATTAAGCTGTTGGCTGACAGAAATAAGTGAAACCATATAATGAGTGCTGACAAAAACCATAGAGTGCATCTTTCCGCCTAAAGCGAGCGCGGAGTACGGTTTACTAAGCGCGTGTTCTCAATTATCGCGAGAGCCCCTGGAGGGGATGAGCCTACCCCGCCCCGAGTGTCGGATCGGAAGTGCCCGATGAAGGGGGCTTTCATAATGATAAGGAAAGAGGGGGAGGTTTTAGGGGGCCAGCCTTTCTACAAGGTGGTTACAGTTCCTTGAGCTCTTCCTCTACCTCGACGAGTTTCCTGCAGATCTCCCTAAGCTTTCTAGCCCTCTTGCCGGCCGCCTCCCTCACGGCCTCCAGGACGTGTACCACGGCGTCAGCGACGTAGTGGCGCGCGACTAGGACGTGGACCTCGACCTACAAGCCAATCGCCTATAGGACCTCCTCTAGTTGGAGAAGCAGGCTCCTGAGCTCGGGATCTCGGAGCAGCAAGCCGAGGAAGTCCTATCGACTTATCTTATCGATGAAGGCGCGCACCTTCCCTTGGAGCTGTCTTCCTGTCGCCGCGCTTAGGCGGGTACGGTATGTCGTAGATGTGGAGGCAGAGCCCATCCTCAAGCTCCCTGACTAGATCCCCTTCTAAGCACTCGATCCCGCTCAAACTCGCCCACCCCGCCCCTCCGGTGGTGAGGAACTGGGTCGGCGGTTAAAAGGCGGCTATGGAGTGCGTCGAAGCTAAGGCCAGTAAGGCGCCGCCTAAGGGGAGGCTCGAGGAGCTACATGGGCGCGGTTAGGATACCTACGTGAGGTTAGGAAACGAAACCTCCTTTCCTAGCTGTCTTCCAGCCATTTACCCGTAAACCTGACCCAATTAGGTTTCATCTCTTAACTAGCGATCCGGTGTGCCGAAACCTAGGTATAACACTTCTCGTGCTGTACGGCTCAATTTGTTCATTAATTGAACTTATTGTTCGAAAAAGCGGCGAAAAGCATATAGATACAATACGTATTGAAATCCGAGCGTGAATGCCGTGGAGAGTGCAGGTCTCCAAGAGGGCTGCGAGGAGGGCTGAGGAGCTGGGTGTGCTCGATAGGCTCTACGAGGTCCTCGAGGACCTTCAGCGGAGGCTCGAGGAGGATCCGGAGGGGGCGCTTAGGACCTTAAGGAGGGAGCCCGCGGTCAGGGTGGCGGGGACCACGGCTAGGAGGCTTAGGATGGGGGACTACCGGGTGTTCTACTAATAGATTACGAGGAGCAAGCCGTTAAGGTAATCTGGGTGGAGCATAGGAGGAGGGCGTATAGGAGGCGCTAATCCTCCTCCTTCTTCAACAGCTTCCTGAGCTCCTCTAGGGTGAGGAACTCCTCCCTACCCTCCAAGGCGGCGACGAGCGCCTCCACTAGCTCCTCGCTAAACTCCTCGGGATCCAGCACCTCGACCTCCAAGGTTACCTTCTTCTTAGCCACCGCCAAGCACCCGCAGGGGAGCCGTCCCCCGACGGCCTCCGCCTGGGCTTAGACACCTGTCTACCGTTAAATGCGTTGCGGAAGCCCTAGGCCGCCTTTTAACCCCTATAGCCAGCCCACCGTGAGGCGCGGAAGGCTCCTGCCCTGGCTATTAATAGCGTTACTGTTGCTCTCGCTGCTCCAGCCGCCCAGGACGGCCGCCGTCTATAGGAAGGCGGGAATACACCCGCTTCATAACCAAGCTACCCACCGGCACCTGTATCTACGTCAACAAGGCCGCTAGGGACTTCTTCCAGGCAGAGCCCTGGCTAGTACGCTGTGACCTCTTAAAGCCCCCGAGGTGAGCGACGAAAAGCTAGCTGAGATCCTTTAGTGCTAGCTTAGCAGGTGACAGAACATGCTAGCTACTAAGGGGCTCGGATGCCATCACGTTGGTCCTTAAAGCTATTAGGGTTCTGAGTACCGCTTTCGAGCCCTCTTCAGGCGCTCGCTAAACGCTTGCTCCCTGATGCTCTTAAGCGCGAGCTCCCTCGCCTTCTCGCCTAAGTCCCTGTGGAATTCCTCTAGGTGTTTCCTAACGGCGTTTTCGATAAACCCTAATGGCGCCTCAATGCTCCTTCCGCACCACGGACACGTCCATCTCATCGACAACTCTTACTTATACGGCCTCAAAAATTACTAGCGCTGGAGGGGGGACCGGTATACCTAAGCGCGATTATGCACCTTTTTCTTTTCGAATAGCTTACTCGCCATATCTAAAATATTGTCAAGGAGATCAGGGCAGCCAGGTTCTAGTAACTGTTCTGCCTCCTCTTTCAGAATCTTGAGCTCCGCCTCGTGCTCGGCTAGCCACTTCTTAGCGCATAAATCCCCCGCTATGCTGTCTAAATAGCCAGCTAACTCATCTAGCTCGATGAGGAGCGAGCTTGGCGGTTGACCGCCGTACAGGGCGAAGAGCAGGTGTTTAAGCCGCTCCCATACATAGGAGAGTCTCGGATCCGTGCCATAAACGGCCATGAGAGCAGCGGCCTTGGACGTAAGCTGTAGTATTCTCTCCTTCACCTTCTCTTTCTCGTGCGTGCACAAGCCTCGACCCCGGTGTGTTGGGCGCGGTACCTGCTCATATACCGCCTTTCGCCTGTAGAATCCGGTTCTAACCGGCTTATATCCGCGGGCTCCGGTAGAACAGGATTCTACCGTGGAACTTAGGTACGCGTCCGTTAAGCTGCCTCAGCCCGTTAAGGAGAAACTGGAATCCTACGCCTAGCCTCAGAGCTTAGCGGTATGGTACCGACCAAGAAGGGAGCGCTGACAAAATATAGTGAAAAATAAGCTGTAGCCTGATCTCGAAGAGCCTGCTACTGCATCCTAACCTTCTTGCCCTTAATCCTCGAGAGCTCGCTCGCTCCTAAGATGAGAATCTCGAGGGGGTAGTACATCGGGACCTCCTCCTCGATGGACTCCCATATCCTTGCCAGGGCTTCCGCCCTCTCCTCCATGCTTAAGGATCTCTCGAAGGCCACTACTAAGTCGACGTCGCTGAGGACGGTAGCCCTACCCTCGGCTACGCCCCCTATTAGGTAAACCTTGGCGTCGGGGTACAGCTCGCCAACGATCGACGCCACCTTGCGCACTACGCTCCTCCACTCGCGCAGTAGCAGCAGCCTACTCCTTAACTTCCTCCCCAAAGATCTTCACCTCCAAGCCCTCGAGCACGTTAATGACGGCCTTGGCCACCTCAAGCAGTATCTCGGCCTCCCTCCTCCCGTACTCCACGAGCCCGTAGACGGCGCGCGTATGCGCGTCGGCTAGCATCGCTAGCTCGCGCCTATGCCTCCTAACATACTCCAAGAGCTCCTCGGCCTCCTCCCCGAACCCCTCTTCGATAAGGCTAGACGCTAATACCCCTAAGAGCTCGCGGATGTTATGGCTTCTAACCTCCTCGCCTAGCACGCGGAACACGAGCGACTTTATATAGAGCTGTACGGCGTACTCGGCTTCCCGTACGGCGGTGTCGTAGTCCCCTTCAGCGAAGGCTCTCTCGCTCCACTTTAAGGCGTTTAGGGCCCTCTTCTTTAATAGAGCTGGGTACCTACCGCTCATCGCAGCACCGCCTAGGCCTTTAAGGTACGCTATCTCCGCCTTAGAAATTCTTTAGCTGTGGTGGCAGCTACCGTCAGTGCGGGTTTACCCGTCCCAGCCGTTAAGTAGTTAGCTGGGCGCCAGTAGCCATTTGTTGATGAGGGAGGTTAGGGCGCCGTTCTGCACTAGGCTGCTACACCCTAAGCTAGTCGTCATCGTAACGGCGGCTGGCAGGGATGGGAGGGGTAACGCGATGACCGCTGCCTGGGCGATGCCGGTCTCCGCTAAGCCGCCCATGGTGGCGGTCTCGATAGCCCCTAAGCGCTACACGTACGAGCTGATCAAGGAGACGGGGGAGTTCGTGCTTAACGTGCCTCAGATCGACATGCTCGAGCTCGTAGACTTCTTCGGCAGTGTCTCGGGTAGGGAGGTGGATAAGCTGAGCAGGGTTAGCACTAGGCCCGCTCGGAGGGTTAAGGCTCCCGTGATAGAGGGCTGCGCTGCGTGGCTCGAGTGCGTCGTAGAGAAGGAGGTGGAGGCGGGCGACCACGTCGTGTTCATAGCGCGGATTGTAGAGGCCTACGGGAGGGAGGACCTGGTTAGGCCGGATGGGCGCTACGACGTCGCCAGGTTTAGGCCGGTGCTGCACATGGGCGGGGACGAGTACGCGAGCATAGAGCCGGAGGTGTATAGGGCTTAGCGGGTGCGGAGGATGCGCTGGAGGGGCGCGCTCGTCCTACTCTTTATCCCCCTACTCATGCTCGCGGTAGCTAGCTGCGCTCCCGAGTACAAGATTAAGATAGTTAAGGTGTCCTCGGACGTCCCTAAGGGATCTGAAGGCGAGATATGCGTAAAGGTTACGTCAGGCGGGCAGCCCGCTGCTAACGTCAGCGTAAAGATAGAGCTTCGGAGCGAGGGTAAGGTGCTCTGGTGGATAACTACCTCGACCAACTCCGCGGGCATCGCGTGCGGGAAGTTTAATTGGAGCTGCATGGGGAAAGAGGGGTACGCCGACGTCTACGTGTACGCTGGGGGGCAGATGGAGCCCTTCCACGAGCCTAGGGCCGTGTTCTTCTGGCGCTACCCGAACCTCAGCAAGCTCGAGCTTAGGATGGAGCCTAACGTGTCCCGTGTCCCCTACAACGGCATGGGGACGATAGTGCTTAGGGCCGTGGCGGGCGGAATCCCCGTCGGCGACGTCGAGATAGTGGTCCTCCTGCTGGCGGGCGGGAAGCAGCTCAAGAAGATGACCCTCGTAACCAACGCGAGCGGAGTTGCCAAGGCGGTAGTGTACTGGAGCGAGCTGAAGACGCCTGGGGAGGTCGAAGTTAAGGGGCAGGGAACCATCGAGTACTTAGGTAAGGTCTACAAGGCTAGCGCGACGGGCAAGCTCGTGGTTGGGCCGAGCAAGCTCGTCCTCAACTTAACCGCCGTCCCGAAGAAGGTGCCCCGAGGGCAGGAGGTTGTGTTAATGGGCATCGTTTCAGATGAGGGGGGCGCGCCGGTTCCCGAGACCAACATAACGGTTACGGTTATGCTGGGCGGTAGGGAGGCTAAGTACACGGCTAAGTGCGACGCTACCGGCGGCTTCACGGTTAAGCTCCTCTGGGACGATATAGGGAAGGGAGGGAACGCCACGGTGAAGGTGGCCGCTAGCTTGTACGGGCTTAAAACTGAGAAGACCTTTAAGGTCGTGTACGAGGAGGCTGGCGGTGGTCCTCAGCTAAGGGTCTCGCCAACGTTCATAGTCCTACTCGTGCTAACTACAGCGTCGTTCGCCGCTACCGTGTTCATGGCTAGGAGGAGGTAGCTAGAGGAAGACGGGGTCGGAGTCGTAGGGAACCTCCTCCGTGTCTAGGAAGCCGACGTTGATCGGCGCCTGCCCGTAGATCTTAACCAGCGGCTTGAACTCCCTATCTAGGACTATCTCTATCAGCCTTCCACTCGGTTTAAAGACCTCCTCCACGGGCCTCTTAACCTTCTCGGATAGGCCCTGAACGAGTGCCTCCCCCTTCTCCGACACCCTGTAAGCCGTGATGTACCTGTACTTGCTCGTGGCTAGCCTCAGCTTCTTGACTAGCCCCATGTTCCTAAGGCGTAACAGGTCCCTCCCAGCCTCCTCGCTTATGTTAGCCGTCCTGAACGCGCCGTGCCACATTATAACCCTAGGAGCGTAGTCGTAGCCCTCGAAGACCCCCTTAGTTATCCCGTAATAGATGAGTACCCATAGCGCGTAATCCTTTATCCACCTGCTCCGGCTACCGCCCGTGTACAGGTAAAGCAGGTAGAGCAGCTTGGCGGCGTCCTCGCCCAATTCCTTAACCTTCTCCCTTAACACCTCGGCGCTAACCGCCAAGCCCTATCACCCCCTCGCGACGGAGGACCTATACCAGTACATGCTACCTGCCACGAACGCGCCCATGAGTAGTAGGGAGACTATTAAGTTAGCTACGGGGTCCCACTCCATTTCAGCGAATATCTGGGATGCGAACTGCCCTACCCCGAAGACTCCCAGGAGTATCGATAGCCAGAACGTCAGCATGTTTAGCCTATCGAGCGACTCCTCCACGCGGGCGTTTAGCAGCATCATGACCCCATCTATCTCGTTCCTTATGCCATCGAACACGTCGCTGAGGGCCTCCCCTCTCCTCCTAAGCCCCTCCAGTATACGCGACGCCCCCAGAGTCTTCAGGGGCTCGGAGTCGCTGATCTTCTTCAGCTCCTCCTCAAGCTTCCCTATCGCGTACATGACAAGGCCCTTAATTCCCGTTAGTAGGGATATGTCGGACGAGATCCTCACCAGCTCCTCCCTGTAGCCTTTAACGTCCTTAACCCTCTTCCTCACTAAGCTCTTCCTGATCTCCGAGATCTTATCCCACGTCATCCACAGGTAGACGTTGAGGTCGTCTAGGAACATCTCGAAGGCTCTGAGCGTTGAGTACAGCCTTATCCACTCGATGTCGTTGATCCTCCCAAGCACGAGCATCCCGTTCTCGCCGCATATCACCTTAGCGCCGTCTAGCTCGAAGCACTTCACGACCTTGCCCGTAATCTGCCTAATCTCCGGCAGGTAGGGGTCCTTGAGGTAGTTCTCCACCCTCTCGAACTTCGGCTCGTAGTCCTCGGCTATGAGGACGGTGTACTTCCTCCTCTCGTACCCCTCCTCCTTGAGCATCGGATAGACTATGTTGAGGACCCTTCTCTGGTAGTAGCTGATGAGGCTGCTCATCAGTCTAGACGTGTCCTCGAAGACGTCGAGGACGGCCCTAGACAGCCTATCGAGGCTCGCCTTGCCCTCGGGGCAGTCCTTAACCCTCTTCACCCTAAGGGCGTACATTATGCTGCCGTAGCTCGTTACCCTTATGCTCATCTTCTCCTTCTGGCAGATCTCTTCGTATATCGGAGCGCCCTCAAGCACGAGCACGTTACCGTACTCATAGCTCCTAACGTTCACCAAGGCCCTCGGGGGTATCCTCTCGAAGATGAACTGGTCTGGCTGCCTATCGACCTCGTCCGTCAGCAGGACGCCCCTCTCCTTCTCCTTAGCCTCGAGCTCCTCAGCGAGCTCCTCGAAGCTGTTTATGTCGAAGGGTATCCACTCGAACACCAGCATTATGGGCCTCGTAAGCCAGATCAGCTCCTGCAGCTTATCCCTAATCGCCATCAAGACTGCAGATTAAGCAGTAGGGTTTTAGCTTTAATTCCGCCTAGGCTAGCTCAAGCTCCGAAAAAGAGGAAGCTTAGGCCTTGTATACGAGCTGGCAAAACTTAACACTTAAAGCCTTATTCAAGCTCGGGCCTCAAGCATGCGTAGGGGATTTGCTGAGGTAGTGATAGCCCTGCTCGTCGCGGTGCTCGTAGTCGGCTCGGTACTAGGCTTCTTAGTAACCCGCGCCTACTACAAGCCTAAGCTCGAGAAGCTGAGGGGGGAGCTGGAAGAGGCTAAGGGCAAGGTAACGGAGCTTCAGGAGAAGGCATCAGAGCTATCGCTCGAGCTCTCGGTCTGCAACTCCGCCCTCGAGAAGGCCTCCTCGCAACTCTCCGAGTGCAAGGGGAAGGTGGACGAACTGTCCCGCCGCGTTAGCGAGCTCGAGAGCGAGCTTAGCGAGGCTAGGTCCGAGATACAGCAGCTTAGAGAGGAGAGGGATAGGCTGCGCGCCGAGGTTGAGGAGCTTAAGGCCCAGCTGGAGGAGCGCTCTAAGGCCGTGCTGGAGTACGAGAAGCTCGTGAACCAGACTAGGGAGGTGCTGTTCTACAGGCTCTTCCACGCCTACAACTACGTGGACGGCAGCTACTGGTACCTGTGGTACGAGGTACCGGCCCCTAGCTACTTCCACTACAGGTTGGACGTCGAGACCCACACGCCAGCGACTTTAGAGAACAGGTTGACGGGGCCGCTGATAAGGAGGGCCGCTGGCTCCTGGAGGGACGAAGAGGCCGCCGTGATAAGGGAGGTGGCTAGCGACCTCTGGCAGATAGCTGGAGGCGATGAGGAGCTGTTCGTCAACCTAGCGATACAGGTCACTCACCAGCTGTACTACAACGTCACGCTGTTTACTAAGTACCCGGTCGAGACGCTAGTGGAGGGATCGGGGGACTGCGACAACCTAGCGACCTTCCTAGCGTCGGTCCTAAGGGCTGGCGGGCTGGACGCGGCAGTCATACTGGTTAAAGTCCCGCAGGGAGCCCACGCGATAGTCGGAGTATGCCTGAGTAGCCCGCCGGACGACCTCTACGCGTTCGGCAGGGGGCCGCCGGTCTACTACGAGTACAACGGCAAGGTGTACTGGCTCATAGAGCCTACCTGGGCTAGGATGGGGGAGAGCTGGATAGACCCCGCCTCACCAGCAGCTCTCCTAATCCCCGGCTCGCTGGTTGGCGATAACCCGTGGGGGGCGCTGGAGGTCGTCGAGGTCATAGAGGTGCCCTGATGAGGCTGCGGAGGGCTGGCTCAACCAGCCTAGATAAGCCCAGGGGCTTCGACTTCCACCTAACGGCCTCCCTGTACAACTTCCACTGGCACTACGATGGAGCGAGGCTCTACCTGTGCCACCCCTCAGGCGTCGTCGAGGTTAGGGAGGAGCGAGGAGCGCTGAGGGTTACGGCGTATGGCGAGCTAAGCGCCTGCGAAGCCGCTGAGTATGCTAGCTGGTCGCTAGGGCTAGACGAGGACCTCAACGACTTCCACGAATCGCTAGTAGACGACCCCATACTGCGCTACGTCCCCGAGAAGCTGACTGGCTTAAGGGTTAGGTCCCTAAGCCCCTGGCTAGCGTCGGTCGTAGCCGTGTGCCAGCAGAGGGCATCGTTCCTCCAGGGCTGGAGGATGCTCTACAGGCTCTTCGACCTCTACGGTAGGAGAGTTAAGCTCGAGGGAGACGGAGAGACGCTAATGCCTCCTTCGCCTAGCGATATTCTAGCCCGCCCAGGGGGGCTTAGGGAGGCTAGGGTGGGGTTTAGGGATAGGGCCCTCCTGGGGCTAGCTAGAGCATTCGCTGAAGGGCTCCCGTGCGACGACCCAGGGGGGTTCGAGGAGAATTTGGTGTCGATTAAGGGGGTTGGTAGGTACACGGCTAGGCTAGCGAGGGTGCTAGGGCTTAGGAGCTACGAGGAGCCGCCCATCGACGACTGGACGGTTAAGCTCGTATCGGAGGCCTTCGGCGTAGAGCCTAGGGCTAAGGAAGTCGAGACCTTCCTAAAGGAGAGGTACGGCCCCTACGCGGGGCTAGCCGTGCTGATGTACACGGTCGTGCTCGACGCGGAGGTCATCGGTAGGGCCCTCGAGAGGGTTAGGAAGGGCCTCGTATACCCGCTAGAGTTGGAGAGACCTACACCGCTAACCCTCTGGCGCTACAGGGAGTTCGGCAGGGAGAAAAATTTAAGGCGAAGGCGGATTAGAGACGGAAAAAGGCGCTCCTAGGCGACCTAGGATGGGGCAATAGCCGAGGCCCTCGAAGAAGTAGCTGAGCACCTCTGCGAGATACTCGAGAGGCTAAGGCAGCTCGCACTTCCCCTAACCTTTAACTTCCTCGAGTTGCTAACGGGCTACGTCTTCGCGGTATTCGTTAAGCCACTCGCGAGGGCTAGGTGGGTGCTCGCCTTATACCCCGTCGTAATAAGCATTAGGGGCGTGGTCAACGGGGTGTTCTGCGCTAGGATAACCACGGGCCTGCACATGGGCACCGTGCTCCCCCGCCTAAGGGGCAATACCGAGAGGTTCAAGCTCCTTTACCTCTCGGCCCTAACCCTAACCCTTATCGGCGGGGCGCTAGCCTCCACGCTCCTGGCGGCTACCGGGACTTTGCTGTGGGGGTTAAACCCTCTAGGGCTAGCGGGGCTCTTCGAGGTCTCGATAGCGACAATGGCGATCTCCTTCTTCGCCATCTCCCCCGTAACCCTACTTATAGCCGCGAAGGCCTGGAATAGGGGCTGGAACCCGGACCTAGTAACCTACCCAATAACCTCCTCCCTAGCCGACTTTGCGGCGACCGGATCCTACGCCCTAGTTCTAGCGATCCTAGACCTCGGCGAGCTTGGGCTAAGGGCCCTACAGCTCCTAGACCTGTGCTTCGTAGCCTTGGTCGCCTGGGTCTTCTACAGTAACTGGGAGGAGGACGACTACAGGAAGACTCTTAGGGAAGCCGTGCTAGCCCTAATCGCCTGCACGGCCATAGTCAACGTGGCTGGGCACGCGCTGGGTGAGCTATCGACGCTGGGCGTCGGCGCAGAGGTGTTCGCGGTGTACCCGGCGGTCCTAACCACTGTGGGCGACGTAGGCTCTGTGTTAGGATCCGTGTCGACGACTAAGCTGGCTACCGGCGAGGCCCCCTCCCTGCCCTACCTACTCGTAAAGAACTCGGTCGAGCTATCGAGCACGTGGCTAGCCTCCCTAGCCATGTTTGCGTCCTACGCCGTGCTCGGCTGCGTGGTAGTCGGGAGGCTGGAGCGAGCTCTCGAGACCTTGAAGCTCCTCCTAGCGACAAACGTCGTAGCGGTAGCGGCTTCAGCCTTAATATCCCAGGCGGTAGCCGCCCTATCCTTCCGGAGAGGCATGGACCCCGACAACCTCGTGATACCGATAACCACGACCCTCTCCGATACGCTAACGACCCTAGCGATTCTCGCCGCCGTATGGCTCACGGGAGCGTAACCGTTAAGCCCCTCCACTATCCCACGCCACTTGGGATGAGGAGACCGCCAGTGGCTGAGCCGTGAGTGAGTTTTGGCGGAGCCGACCAGGCGCAGGCTCGGCGTTTTAAGCTAAGCAGGTTAGGGTTAGGAGAGCTAATGTAGGATAGCTCACGCGCTCCCGCTTTAAGGCCCCCTAATATTTTACTAGGAAAGTTAGGCGTAGCCGATAATAGGCGTATAAATTCTATAAAAATAATTTTTTTGATTTGTCGAGAAATGCTCATATATATTTAGGAAGAAACGCTATATTGGATAGTTAACTATTAAGAGGGTAATCTCTAGTAAGTTAATGGGTTGGTAGCATAGGTAACCTAAGGGGAGTGTCATCGATCATAGTTACAGTAATATTAGTGTCTATTGCAATCGTAGCGGCGATAGCGTTTACTATGTGGGCGGGCAGTATTGTCGGCTTGTTCACCTCCTTCGAAAAGCTTGAGATCTCGGCCGCTTACCTGAGGGGCGAAAGCGGCGGCTACCGCATTGTCGCGCTACACCTAGCGAACATGGGCACTACTACCATAGTTATAGATCAGGTCTTCGTGAACGGGAGACCGCACGAGGACTACGGAACGAGGCTTGAAAGGATAAGGGGGCTCTTAATGCGCTCTGGCTCCTGGCTGAAGTGCAGCGTAGGCGACATCTTCAGCTACTCGTTGCAGGACCCGATTAGCGACGGATTCGTAAACATGACCATAATTTTCCGGACGACTGGCACTGGCGGCGACTACGTCGGTTTCGAAGCGGCTAGGGGGGTTAGCGGAGCGTTCTCAGGGTTTAGCGGCGCTGGGAGCGGATCTTTCAGCAGCGATCCTAAGGAGCACACTTACTCCTGGGAGCTCGACTTCTACTATAATCCTGGAAACGACTTCTTCAGGTACTCTGATAGGTACTGTGTCGATGGTAGCTGCTCAAACCTCTGTGGAGGGGCGCGCGGAGGACTATGCGTTCACTACGAAACGGTAAACTAGCTTCAGCTTAGCTTAAACCAGGGGGAGGTGCTCGTCAAGGAGATAAGGTTTAACGATTACGAGGGAAGGATACTGGTCCTTTCCTTTGAGCACGGGATCCCCGATGACCCACACCTCGAGCTTGGCGGGAGCTACGGGTACGGCGAGATGATCAGGATAGCTAAAGAGGGTGACGAGATCGTGCTAGAGCCGGGTAATAGGATAACGCTATACGTCCCCTTACCTATGAGCGACTTCAAACCTGGCATGAATGTAGAGATTAAGCTGCACTCGGCATCGGAAAACGAGTACTACAGGTTGGTGAAAATACCTTAAATCTCGCTAATAAGCATCGTTGTGGCTTACCAACTAAGGATCTACGCCTAGGCTTTTAGCCCACTCGGCGACTGCTATAGCCAGCCTTAAGATGTCCCGGTACCTTCGCTCTAGCAGGATGAGTAGGACTATGTCCCTTGAGACCCTCCTGTAGCCGTGAACCACGACGTTCCTGAACCCTATGATCTTCTTCAAGAGGGCAGCGTCCTCCCGTCTCACGGCTCCGGCTCCCGCTAGGAGGTCTGGGAGAGCGGAGTACCTGTCGACTACGCCTACGCCGGCCTCGGCGAGAGCGTGGCAGGCTAGGTCTATTAGCGCCTGGATGGACACCTGGAGTATGTGGAGGACGGCGTTCAGCGAGAAGGGGTCGCTCACTAGGTCCTTGGGCGCCTCTTCCTCGAGCTTCTTGTCTAGTAGCTTGAGGTTATTCCTAATGGTGTTTAACAGGGTTTCGAGCTTCCCCACCTAGATCCCTCTTAACGGCCTCTACGAACCTACGCGTGAGCTGGAGCTTCTCCTTAAAGACCTTAAAGTCCAGGTACATGGAGATCGCCCTGAGCCTAAGGTCCGCGTAGAGGTCCTTATCGCTACAGTAGACCAGGATCCCTCTGGCTACGGCCTCGAAGAGGAGCTCTATGGGCAGGTCCTCGTCTAGGAACAGGACGTCTACCCTGTCGTCGGGTACTTTGAAAGCCTTTGACGCCAGCTCCGCTAGGTCACAGGCTATGCGTAGCCTCTCGTCAACGTCCCGCGAGGCTGGGAGGACGGCTATGTCCACGTCGCTTAGGGGCGTAGCCCTCCCCCTAGCCCTAGAGCCGAATACAGTGACGAGGAGCACCCTTCCCCTAAGCTTCTCCTCTACTAGCCTCTTGAGCTCCTCGACCTCCTTCACCGCTTTGAAGAGGCATACCTATAATATGCGCCTTTCGGCGCTAGCCTTATCGCTCCCCTAGGCGGCTTCGAGGGCGTGAAGGTCCTAGTAACGGGCTTTGGGCCGTACCGCGACGTTGACCGCAACCCCTCGGGGCTCGTAGCCGAGCAGCTGAACGGGAGCGTGATCGACGGCTACGAGGTACTGGGAGCGGTGCTCCCAGTATCGTTCAGGAGGGCCTTGGAGCTGGTCCCAATGCTGTTGCTGGAGCACAGGCCAGCCGTCGCCCTACACCTCGGCCTATCCCTGGGCGCGGCTGAGCTGCGCGTGGAGAGGGTGGCCATCAACCTAATGGATAGCGAGAAGGGGGACGTGGATGGCTACAGGCCTAGGGATCAGCCGATAGTCCCCGGCGGGCCTGCCGCGTACTTCGCCACGATACCGACGCGCAGGGTGGTCGAGGAGCTGCGCGGGATGGGCATACCCGCGCGCCTCTCCTACTCCGCTGGAACCTTCCTCTGCAACTGCGTAATGTACATCTCGCTGCACACGATAGCCGCTAACGGCCTCAACGCCCTTTCCGGCTTCATACACGTGCCCTACACCCCTGAGCTAGCCGTTAAGAAGGGCTCGCCGAGCATGTGCCTACACCTAATCAAGGAAGCGGTAGTAGCAGCGATACGAGTGTCCCTGAGGAGCAGGAACTCGGCTCGAGCTACGGCGTAAGGAGCTTACCGGCTAGCCTCCCGCTCCTTTAACTTGCGGAGCGCCTCCCTCACCTTCAAGTAAAGCTCGACGGATAACCTGAAGCCGCTCACCACGAGCCTATCTAGCGCCTCCAAAGCCTCCTCCACGGACACCTCCCCCCTCGCGGCCGCTACTACCAGCACGTAGAGGGTTCCGTGCACCCCGAGCCCTAGCGCGCGGGCCACTAGCCTAGCCACCCTATCGTCCACTAAGACGTGGCAGGGCCTATGGCGCAGGGCTAGGGCTATAACCTCGGCCTCTCCCCTGTGGAGCGCTGGAGCTAGCCTAAGCACCCCCTCGACTACCCGGCGGGGAGCTCTCTCCACCCTTATCCTGCTCCGCTCGACCTCAGCCTTAACTAGCGCAGCGTCCCTAAACCCCCTCTCAAGCCCAGCGACTACTACCTCTTCGTAGACCCTCTCAGGCACTAGCACCTCATCGTAGACCTTGAACAACAGGCCTAGGCACGAAGCCTTAGAGAGGTATATGAGGGGGGTCGAGTTAGCTACTGCCCTCACCCAGCGCCGCCCTAAGGTCCTCCTCTAGATCCTCAAGGCCCAGCTGGAGCTCCACCCCCCGCCTCCTCAGCTCCTCGATCATCTCCCAGAGGCTTAGCCCCGCCATCTCAGCCGCCCTCCACAGCGTAGCCCTACCCTCCCTGTACGCCCGGATGGCGACCTCGATCCTCCTCTCCCTAACCCCCCTAGCCAGTATCTCCCTAGCTATCTCGGCCTTATCCCTCCCCTCAAGCCTAGCTAGCTCCTCAAGCCCCTCCTTAACCTCCCTAGGAACCCTAACCGAAAGGACCTCCATCCCGTCAGTATACGATCGTATACGGATATAAGCCTTCCTTAACGGACCCTGCAACCGTTTTTACCCCGGCCAGCCCCTAATCGACCGCATGTGCGATACCTTAGTCGCTCTACCCAAAGCTACAAAGGATGGCGTCGCGATATTCGCTAAGAACAGCGACCGGGAGCCTAACGAGGCGCAGGTCCTCGAGTACTACCCTCGAATGGGTCACGACGAGGAATACGTTAGGTGCACCTACATAGAGGTGCCCCAAGTCAAGGAGACCTACGCCGTGCTCATCTCGAGGCCATTCTGGATCTGGGGGGCCGAGATGGGGGTTAACGAGTGGGGGGTCGCCATAGGGAACGAGGCCGTGTTCACGCGGGAGCCGTACAGGAAGACGGGGCTAACGGGGATGGATATGGTTAGGCTAGCCCTCGAGAGGTGTAGGACGGCTAGGGAGGCGCTCGAGCTCATCATAAGGCTCCTCGAGGAGTACGGGCAGGGAGGCAACTGCGGGTATACGCGCCCTATGTACTACCATAACAGCTTCCTGATAGCCGATCCGAGGGAGGCGTGGGTCCTCGAGACCGCTGGCGAGTACTGGGTGGCTCAGAGGGTGAAGGGGGTTAGGAGCATATCGAACGCCCTTACGATAGAGAGGGACTGGGACATGGCCCACCCGAGGCTGATAGACCACGCGGTGGAGAAGGGCTGGTGTAGGGACGATGATGACTTCAGCTTCGCTAAGTGCTATTCAGACCCCTTCATGACCAAGCTGGCTAGGGGGAGGGAGAGGCATAGGTTCACACAGGGGATGCTCGAGAAGAGGTTCGGCTCTATAGACCTAGCCTACGTTATAGGGATTATGAGGAGCCACAGCAGGGATCCCCACTTCGAGCCTCCCAAGGGGTCAATGAGGGACATATGCATGCACGCGGGCGGGCTAACGCGGCCGTCGCAGACGGTCGGATCTCAGGTGAGCCTCCTCTACGAGAAAGCCGCGGTACACTGGTTCACCGCTACCTCAACCCCCTGCATAAGCGCGTACAAGCCGGTTTTCATCGAGGCGGGCCTACCCGACCTAGGCCCTAAGCCCACCGGCACCTTCGACCCACGGACGGTGTGGTGGAGGCACGAGGCCTTACACAGGAAGATGCTGTGTAGCTATAGGAGGTACGCGCTCGAGCTAAGGGGGAGGATCAAGGTCCTCGAGCGGGAGCTGAGGGCAGAGGCCCTAGACGCGAGGGCTAAGTACCTTGCGGGCGAGGTCGACGAGAAAGGCCTACTCAAGCTAACGCGTAAAGCCTTCGAGGCGAGCGCCGCCCTAGAGAGGGAGTTCATGGAGCGCGTAAAGCCGGGCAGGTGCCTTAACCCGTTCTTCGCGTTCTACTGGTGGAGGGTTAACAGGCAGGCTAAGTTTAGCTAGTCCCGTTCCCTCGCGTTGAGGCGCGCTATCCGCCTAGGGCTATCGTATATTTCTCCACGGATATCCCGAGGCGCTGTAGGGCTAGATGCTGTTCCACGACCTGCTTCCTCGAGAGCTCCTCCCTAAAGCCCCCCGCTAGGTATGAGGCCTCGTACCGGCGGGCCTCGCCGAGCGCCCTAAGCGCCTCCTGAAGGCTTACGCGCCGCCTAGCCTTGTAGACCGTGACCGTGGCGCGCTCCCCCTCCCTGTAAACGGTTGCGAGGTAGGCGGGCGCCCCGCGGAGGGCCATCGTAAGCAGCACGTTTAGATCCGCTAGGCTGGGGGCATAGCGGGGCACGGGGTGGGTGTGAATCACAGCCCTAGCCGCGCCGTGCACGGGGTGCCAGAGGGGGACGGTCACCGTGTCGTAGCGCCCCTGGGTTAAGACGGGGCTCACAGCCCCATCCTCGAAGACCACGACGGCGTACTCCCCGTCCCTGGGCATGTGGGCTAGGCGCCTAGCCTC
>CAZAZN010000031.1:13857-17104 GCA_964489665.1 uncultured Thermofilaceae archaeon | reverse complement strand
GGGCTAGCTACGCCTCCTTAGGAGCAGGATTAGCGCTATGACGACTACGGCTACGGCTAGGGCCGCTAGGAGTATGTAGGTTAACCGGCCCAGCTTAGCAGCCCAGGTTGGGCCAGCGGGGGTTCCGGGTCCCGGTGGCGCGAGCTGCTCGCCAGCCCCCGCCTCGATCACGAACTCGGGTGGTGGCGCTACGCACTTCAGCAGTATGGCGCCCTTAAGCTTAAAGTAAGGGATCCACTCACTCCCGCTCCACACCAGCCTGCTATTCCATCCGGCGTAGCCGAGCTTCGCGGCTGAGGCTGTGGCCTCTACGTCGTCCCCGCTTAGCCCGGATATCGCCCCTATCTCGGAGAGCCACCTTAGCTCGACCTTAAGCGCCTCCTTGAGCTCCTCCTCGCCTATCTCGTAGGCTGGCACGAGCCTGCTCTCCCTAGGCTCCTCGGACCTCTTAAATGCGCACTCGTCTACGAGGCTCTCGGGTAAGCCCGCCGCCTTGAACGCCTCCTTAAACTCGCCGAGCATGGCGCTGGTTAGGTCTTTAGCCCCCTTGACCTTTAGGGAGAGGCGTAATCGATCCTCCCTACCCTCGCCCTCTGCGCGGAGGACGATTTCCTCGAGCCACTTACTCATGGTGAAGCTCACGGACTTATCCTTCAGGCTCCTCCTTACCGAGACGATCCACCCTAGCTTCTTCGCGTTCTCGAACCTTATCCCTAGGACGCTGAGGCCCTCGCGCGAGTAGTTGATGCTGCAGGCGTGCACGGTGACCGTTACGACCTCGTACTTTAACGGCAGCTGTATCCTAACCGCGACGTACTCCTCCGCCTGTCCTCTAGCCAAGATGTTAGCTAGCGCCTTAGACCCCGTAGCGTACGCTCCAACATACTTTAGCTTCTGCTCCGACACGACGACTATGAGCCTGCTATCGTAATGGCTCCTGTAAGCGTAGGCTACGCGCGCCGCGAAGTGCTCGACCTCGGATACCCCCTCTAGGCCAGCTAGCTTCGATAAGTCGTAGCTGATCCCCGGCTTATTCAGTACGACCTCGATCGCGTAGGGGTCGGCCGGGCTAAAACAGGCAAGCGCAACTAAGGGGGCCAACAGCAGGGTAGCAAGCGCAAATATTAGCAGGAGCTTAAACTCCATCAATAAACATGCCGGTTCAGAGGTAAAAATTTTTATGGTGTTGAGCTCGTTGTTTAAATTAGTGAACGCTAAGCTCACTAAGGGTAGCTACGCCCCCAAGCCCTCGACTAGGGCCTGCCCTCTCGCGGTTAGCTGGTAAGCAGGCTTGCCGTTCTCCCTTACCGTCTTGACGACGAGCCCCTCCTCTAGGCACTCCTTAAGCCTCCTACTTAGCGTAGCCGTCGAGGCGCGACCTCTCAGGCGCCTTTCGATCTCGCTCCAGGTTTTAGGCCCCTCCTTAAGTAGCTTAAGCACGTCGAGCAGCAGGTGTCTAGCCCGCTCAACGCTGATATAGCGCGGACCGGTTGGGCGTGGAACGCGAGGAGACGTAAGGTACTCGACGCTAAAGAAGGACATCCTCCCTAAATCCTCCTCTATACGCCTCGGGGTGAAGCGCATGGGGAGTATACGGGGCATCTCACGCAGCCACCCCCTGAACAGGTCCTCCTCCCTAGCCGCTAGCAGGTGTATGACCTCGCCATCGAGCACCGTGTACTCCCCGTAGACCCCATCGCCCTCGAGGAGCACGGTCTCCGACGACCTACAGCGAACGGCTACGCGCTCCCTACACCTGCTCAGCTTCTCGAGGAAGTCATGGATCGCCTGGAACACGCCTTCCCTGCTCGGCTTAAACACCTGGTACTCCTGCTGCTCCGCTAGGAGCTCGGCGAACCTCTCGGCGGCCTTCCTCGCGATGGCAGACCAGGAATCCGGGTGGTCGAACAGCTCTAGCGCGTAGACGCCCTTGGGGTCAACGACGGTTACTCCAACCTGCCCTTTAAACACGGGCACCTTCTCGACGACCTTCGCGAGCTCATCCCTAGCCCTCTCGAGCGCGTCTAGCGCCTTCGTCAAGTCGAACCCGAGGCTGTAGGCCCTGTGGGCTAGCCTCTCCTCCGAGAAGACGCGGATAGCGCTCCACATTAGGTGCTGGTCTAGGTCCCTGAACCTGCACGCGAGGAAGTAGGCTGGGAGGTCCCTGCCCGGCTTAAGCGAGCTACCGCGCCTAATAGGCTCCCTCTCAGCTACGCAGAAGACCTCTAGGCTAGCCTTAGAGCCCGGCTCTATAATAACGCCGTACTTAACGACCCTAGGCTGGGTCTTCCCCTCGAGTATACAGCCGCTCCTGACGAAGACAGGCTTATCGATCCTGTTCTCGGCTAGGAGCTTCCTGATGGAGCCCTCATCCCTAACCGCGACGCCGCCGGGGATCTCGTCGAGGAGCAGGTACCTCCTCTCGCCGACAGGCCCCTCCCTAACTATCGGCACCGCTAAGGCTAGGGACTTAGGGCTATAGGCCCACGGGTCGAGGAACCTATAGCCCCTACCTTCTCTAAGGTCCCTCAATAGCCCTTCAAGCGCTCCTCCCATTACTTCACCCGATCCTAAACTTATCTACTCAATTAATAAAGTTTACTTTGGTTAAAACTAAAGTAAGAATCGGGAGCGCCACACCGTGCACCGCCACTGACAGAAGGTGAGCACCCTAAAAGGGAGAAGTCGCTTAGAAGTGCACCGCTAACTAAAGCCCCGCGTATACCTCGATTCCGAGCTTCTTAGCGGCGTCTTTAGCTCTTGGCTCAACGAAAGGAGAGACTATAATCAGCTTCGGCTTAACGCCAGTCTTCTTCTCGTAAAGCTTAGCGGTGCGCCAGAGCTCGTAGACGTCCGCCCGCGAAACGCTCGACTTTATCTCGACGAGCACGTGCTCGCGGTTAGTAATTAAGAGGTCTACCTCCACGACCGAGGGGTGTCCGTAGACTAGGCCCTCCTCGTCGTAGGTAGCCCACCTCTCAACTCTCCCGCCGAACTTCCTCTCAACGATGCCGACCATGGCCTCGCGAAAAGCCTCCTCAGCCAGGATCCCCCACCTAGCGCCCAAGGCGGTAATCGTCCT
The DNA here is from genome assembly GCA_964489665.1 of uncultured Thermofilaceae archaeon. GTDB lineage: Archaea > Thermoproteota > Thermoprotei > Thermofilales > Thermofilaceae > CAZAZN01. Next base: position 14,022 of record CAZAZN010000031.1, on the reverse strand, counting down.
CTGAAGGTCCCTTATCGCCTCGGAGTGCTTGGCAATCACCTTAGTGTGCTCCGCAATCACCCTGCCGTGCTCGGCAACCTGCTCTTGTAAGGCCCTAACCTGCTCTTGTAGCGCCCTAACTTGTTCCTGTAGGGCCTTAACCTGCTCCTGAAGGGCGCGAATAGC
>CAZAZN010000031.1:0-13757 GCA_964489665.1 uncultured Thermofilaceae archaeon | reverse complement strand
TTAACCTGCTCTTGTAAGGCGTGAATGGCTCTGGTGTTCTCGTCGATCCTCTCAAGGATCTCCCTTATGCCCAAGAACCCCATGACTGTGTAGCGGAACTCGACGTCAGTGCGCAGCAGCTCAAGGAACTCCTCTCTTAGCTTACGCCTGCTGCTAATAGCTACCCCCTTCACAACACTTGGTTAAAGCTTTTAACGCTACCGTCCCTGAAAGCCGCAGTTTTGGGGAAACAAAACAGCTCGACCTCTCGGCCCGCTAGGGCCTTATGGCGCCTAGCCTGCTCCTAAGCTCCCTAACCCTCTCCAGGACGTGCTCCTCGTCCCTGAACTCGGCCTCTATATCGTCTAGCAGGGTCTCCGCGAGCTTTAGGGGATCTCCGCCCACTAGGGACCTTAGCCTACGCCAGTCTATAACGGCTCCGTGCTCTGCCATTAGCCAGAGCGCGTCCTCTAGGTCCTTCAGGGACCTTAGCAGTAGCAGCTTAACGGCGATGTTCTCCTCGAGCCTAGCTATGCGGAGTCTAGCCCCCATGACTTCTACGGTGACCGCCCTCTCCACGGTCTCGCGGTCGATCCTTGTTGAGGCGAACTTGAAGTCTAGCCTTAACCCTCCTATGACCGCCGTGAAGTGCCCCCTATCATAGTAGGCGCTCCTAACCTCCCTCTCGGCTACGGGTATCCCTTCCCTCACGAGCTCTGCTGCAAGCCTCTCGGCATCCTCCAGCGTCCTCACCTCAACGATGAAGTCCGCGTCCTCGGTCATCCTCCTAACGCCCATCAGTATGCAGGCTAGTCCTCCCACCAGGGCGTACTTCAGCCCAGCCCTCTCGATAGCCCTCGCGGCTTTAATCGCGTACTCCACTAAGCTCACGCTCCCCTCCCGAGGAGCTCCCTCACTCTCCTCAAAAGTCTCGCCTCACCAGCCCTCCTAGCGTATAGGCGCACTAGCCACTGTAAGAGGGCCGCGTCGCTTGCTCGCTCGTCACTCAGGCCTAGCTGCTTCATTACGCTGATCCTGGCCTTCTCGAGCGCCTCTAGCTCCCTTAGGAGCTGTAGGTTCCTATCCACTATCGCCTGGTAAGCGTCCGTCGCCTGGTCTTCCACGTGATGCCTACGCAGGGGCTCGGTATTAACGTCCCGGCTTACTCTACGCGCTTAGCTAGCCGAGATGCTAGCGTTAGTGGGGCTTAGCCCTCTAGAGCACCACGACTAGCATCCAAGTTAGGGATGCTGCTGGGCTCCCAGCTCTCCTTCTAGCTAGCTCCATTAGGAGTGCCGTGGCTAGTGCCCACGCTAGGTTCACTAGGTCGATGGTCGGCGACGCGAGGCTACCGTGCAGGACGTGGTCGGGCACCCAGAACGCTAGGAGTGCTAGTAGCCCATCCCACGCGCCCGCCCGGGAGCCTATGGAGAGAGCCGTGGCTAGCCACACGCCCTCAGCAACGTAGTAGAAGTACTGCGCTGCCAGCCCCGCGAGTCCCGTGCCGAGCTTAGCGTAGGCGGCGTACTCTCGCAGTACCTGAGGCCTGTAGGCGGCTAGGCTTACGCCCTCCACGAGGGGCGAGGCTACGGCTTCTAGGGCTATGACCAAGGCGATTACGGGCACGATTCTCGTAAAGCTAAAGCTCCAGGACCCTAGGGACACGCCGTACTTCCTCGCGAAGTAGCCCGTTATCGCTAGCCGAGTGGTCGCGATCACCACGTGGCTTAGGAGAAGAGCGTAGCCTAGGTAGAGGAGGTTCTCGACGAGCCAGTTAAGAGCCTCGCCTAGGCTCGCCATAAGCCTTCCGCGCGCGGCCGAGTAGGAACGCTAGGGGGGTTGCGAGGAGAGCCGCGATCTCTATGGCCATGGTGCCTAACATGAGGACGGTGACGTCCCTCCATGCACTTAACCTCTTTCCCATTGGACCTCGCCGCTCGCGCTGTGTGGGCATCGAGACATAAACCTTAGCTTAAAGTGGTTCTAGAGGAGGAAGTCTCGACATCTAGTCATAAGAGGGCCCGGCATCGGCGGGCCTGCACCTCCAGCCCTCCTCTACGGCCCCACGCCGCGCTCCTCCTCGATGATCCTCTTTAAGACGCCGTCGAGGTCGTAGTACGCTAGGCCTTCAGCTACCGCTACGGCGGCGTGTAGGGAGTCGAAGAACGTTAGCTCTGGGTGCCTGCTCCTGAAGCGTGCCGCTAAAGCTGCGTGGGCTAAGCTTAGCTGGACGTACCGGGGCCTGGTATAGAGTAGGATGGCGTCTTCCATCGCCTCCAGCGCCTCCCTCACCTCCTCCTCGCTTAGCCCCCTGCCCCTGAGTATGAGGGATGCCTCTACCGGAGCAGCTGGCGAAATGTAGAGCTCTACTAGCCCCCTCCGCCCCTCCTCGAGCAGCTTTAGGGCCCAGCCGTGGTTCCTATCGCGTGGGTTTAGGGCGAGTAGAAAGCCTGTCTCAATTAGAGCTCTTACCGGCACGCTCCACCTCCCTTAGGGCCTCCTCTTCCGCTACCCTGCGCAGTGACCTATCGAAGGTTAAGTCTCCCAGGAGCTCCTCCAGCCTCTCGAACGGGTCGTAAGCCCTGGTGATTACTAGGGAGGCACCCCTAACGGTGATGATAACCTCGTCCCCCTCCTTAAGGCCCACAGCCTCCCTCAGCCGCTTAGGTATTACTAATCGACCCTTAGAATCAAGCCTAGCCCTAGCTCTCATCAATTACATGTGGGTCCCACTATTGAAATATATTCCCACTTACGCCTCGGCCGCTAACATGCGGCGCCTGCAGAGGTAGAATAGCGCGGCGACCGCGGCTAGCGCTAGCAGGGCTATTAAGATGGGCAGCAGAGGCAAGTGATCCCTAGGCCTTCTCGCGCGCTGCGCGTAGCTCTTAGCGGCCGATACCAGCTCGTCTAGCCTGCAGAACACTGCCTGGTCCCCGTAGTCCTCCTGGAGCCTCTCCTTTAGCCAGATTACCTGCTCTACGGTGGGGTAGTGCCATAGCCCTATGCCGACTACTATGAACAGCGGCCTCTCAGGGTGCGTTTCGATGTACCCCTTTACGGCGAGGTAAGCGGCTCCTGGGCTCCCGACGAACCTCGGGATTACCCATACCTTGTCGCCTACGAGCCAGTACTCGTCCTCGAACTCGGGGCCGAAGCCGAATACGAAGCCCTCTATGTCGAGCTTCTCCGAGTACAGCTTAAGCACCCTATCGTCCCTTAGGTTGTGGTTGCTGAAGGCCACGACCCTTAGCGAGCACCTATCCAGGTACTCCTGCCCCCTCTCCAGGTATTCCTCTAAGTAGGGGAAGTCGGATGGCCTTATCCTGCCGCCGACGTGGGCTGAGTAGAAGTAATCGTTCGGTGTCTTGGTCTCGTAGTAGTACTGGACAATGCCGGGGCATATGTCAGCCGTTATGGGGTCTAGCCACCAGCTTATCGGGACCTTTCCGCGGCTATGGCTTAGCCACATCTCGTAGTAGAAGTCCTGCATGCTGTTTAGGCCTAGGTCGGTGACGGCGAACGCTATGTATATCTTGCCGGGCTTGGGCTCCAGCTTCCTATGCTCCTGCTCGAACCTGCGCCTCGCCGGGATCCTGGAGTGGAAGGAGAGGTTTGGGGCTAGCCCTGTGCCGAGGACGTTTAGCAGGCCGTACTTTGAGGTGTACTCGACCCAGGGCCTTTCGAGCTTTGCGCGCTCGGGGTAGCCTATTACTAGCGCGAACTTCTCCAGCCCCTCGTAGTACCTGCCTATTAGGTCCTTATCGGCGGTTAGCCTTAGGCCTATAGAGCACGCCCTGTAGGATACGGCGTAGTCCAGTAGGGACACCCTGTAGATCGCCACTTCCCTCATCGTCGGGAAGTAGTAGAGCAGGCTCTTGTTACACCTCGGGAATACGTGCTCGAGCTGCCACTCGTGAGCCTCCCTACTGCTCCTAAACCTCCCCCTGAGGTCAATCTTCACCTCTATACCGAGCTCGTTAAGCTTGGGGACGTAGTCGGGGTGCGCTATGACTAAGTCCTCTACGCCAGCTAGCGAGGCCGCTACGTTTATGGTGGCCGGTAGCGCCGGGTCGTAGACTACGGCTCCCTTAACGTAGTGCCTGTACTTCTCGACTGCCTCCCAGAAGCCTACGAGCCTGTAGCCGGATATCCACCCCTTCCGCCTGTAGTACTCGAGCCACCTTTCCGAGGCGGGGAACTTCACGCGAACGCTCTCCCAGAGCACGTAGAGGCGCGGTCCCTCCCTGTTAACTATTCCCTCAAGGCTGAGCATGAGGAGCCTAGCCTTAAGGTCGGCGCCTCGGAGGTCTACGACGTCAACCGTCGGCGGCTGCGCGGCGGCTAGCGGCACTACGCATAGGGCTAGCAGTATTAACGCTTTAACCTTCATCGACTAGCCTTTAGCGGGCAGCGGTTAAGGGGGTAGTGTACCTCTCGTCTAGACCTATCGTCTAGCCGCCTCCCTCCTCGGATAGGCTAGCGCTACGGCACCACCCGCAGCCACCGCAAGGCCCACCCACCTGAGCCAGGATAGCGGGCGCACCTCCTCCCACCACGACGCCTTAACGGAGTAGATTACCCTGACCGGCAGGGGCTTCAGGTAGCTCTTCCAAGCCCTTATCTCCACGGCTAGCTCCGGCCTGTACTCCTCGAGCCAGCTGATCTCGAGCTCGGCCACCACCTTCAGCCCTCCCTTAGCCCCAGCCCTCTCGACGACGAAGTACGCGAAGCCCTCTGGGCCTGGAGGCAGCTTGAACTCGAACTCGTAGCGGCTAAGCCTCCTGCCGACGAAGTAGGGCTTTAGCGTCAGGGTACCAGCGCAGTAGCGCTTGAAGTCCTCGGGGTTGAGCACGAGGAGGTTGAACGGCTTATCATTGACCTCGTACACCTTACACTTAACGGAGACCTCGCCCTTCATGGCAGGGGAGAAGGGGGGCGTTAACAGGGCCGAGCCGTTATCGAGTATCTCGGGAACTACCACGGTTAAGGTCGTTGCTCTGCTCCTCTTCTCGAGTTCGACTACCCTTTCCACGACGAACGCTAGCGGCTCGTCGCAGCGATCGGGGGGCACTGTGAACTCGAACTCGTACTCCGAGGAGTTCCTACCCTCGTATAGCGCCTCGTAGCTCGTCCCCAGCTCGAGCCTGTCTAGGTTCTCGCGGTCTAGGACGTAAATGTTGAACTTGCGCCCCCCAACCTCTCTAGCTACTACGCGGATCTTCACCGGGACCTTTCTAGCTGGCTTGCTTAGGGGCTTCTTAGGCTCTGTGCACCACCTGTCTAGGAGGGGGTTAACCCTGAGGACGTCGCTCAGGAACTTCTCCTCTATGAGCTTCCAGGCGCGATCGTTGTAGACTACGAGCTTAACTCCTCCCTCGAGCTCCTTAGGGACCACCTTAACCTCAAAGCTGTGGCTCGAGACGTTAGCTAAGGCTACGAGGACCTTAGAGCTTCTAAGCTCGAAGCTTATCGGCCGCCCCCCGGCCTCCCCCACCCAGCCTTCGAGGGTGACGTTCCTAGCAGCTCCCAGATTTAGGGGAGGAGAGGAGGCGGTGAAGTTCCCCAGCGGGGGGACCTCCCTGAAGCCCGATAGCAGTAGAGCCTCCCTAGGCTCCCACCTAACGGGTAGGGGGGCGGCCAGGTAAGTGGCGAGGCCTATAGCGATCATCGCGAGCCCCGCCACCCTGATTAGGCGTATTGTCATCGCCCTACTTAAGCGGCTTCGAGAGTGATAAAGACTTATTGGATGGCTAACCTCCGGCTAAGCCCTCAGCGCGATACCCCATATTCCAGTGCGGTCTATTGTATACGATGAGAGGAGTTGGGGCCCTAGTGTTGCTAACCCTGCTCGCGGCCCTAGCCCCCTGTAGTGCCTGAGAAGTCCCGCTACCAGCCTGTGTACGTGCGTGGTGCTGCCTACGTACGCGAGCAGAATGTTCTACCCACCCACTCTACTACTCGTGAAGCCCTAGCGTTGGGTCGGCTATAGCCGGTAGCATCGCTAAAGCTCTCAGCCCTAGTAGCTAGCTCCTTCATCCCGTTAAACCGCGAGCTAGCCGTATTCGTCGCGGAGTGTCGGCGGCTATCAGGGCCATATACTCAACGCTTCCAGCCTACTTAGCGCTCTGCAGGCTCTCGAGTGGATCAGGCGCTGTACGCGCCCTCCTAGCGTCGCTACCCTGATCCGCGCTAGCCGAGATCTTAAGGGTCGATGCACTGCTAGCGGCCTCCTCCTCGCTCTACGTAACGACAGTAATCGCGCTATCAGCTATCGCGTGCGCCAAGGCCGTTGAAAAAATTAGGGACTAGGCTGGCAGCTAAGCGCCTTAACGCGAGACACCATTATACGGCCGTTAACTGCCTTAACGATAACCACTAGCTCCTGGCTTGGCGTAGCCTTGATGTTCCTTATCACGAGCACCACCTTCTCGCCAGGCTCCAAGTACACGGGCTCTGGGGACTCCTCGCCCACCGGTATCCAGAGGTTATCCGAGTAGTTCCACTCGCCGCCTACGAACGGCGGGTCGATTAGGACTAGGTTTACGGGAACGATCATAGTGCCGTCGTTCTCCACGACTACGCTAACGCTACAGTTACCCACTCCGGAAGACCCGCCGTGCTGGGTCCTGTACTCTATAACGTCCGTGTACCTCATAACCACGCTTAGGTACCATACGGCGAAGAGCGAGGACGCGGCGAGCACCGACGCTGCTAGTATTAGGAGCGCTAGGAGCTGGCTGATACCCCTCAAACCGTACACCTAGCGTTCAGGCTTCTGTAACGTTAACTCGGTATTGTGAGATAACAAGTATAAAGGGGGCGAGCGCTGATGGCCGCGCATACTCCGTGCGGTCTCCGAAGATACTATCGGTCGGAGGATGCGTTCTAACGCGCAAAAACGTCGAAATGGCCCGGCTAGGTAGCGTCTGGAAGCCGCCTTCGGTCTCCAAGCTTAATGGCGCTGAACGGCGAGTTTAGACAGGAATAACGGCTATAGCTAGCGTATACTCATTCAACTTAGATGAGGGGAAAGCTGCTAAGGAGGGGGAAGCTGAAGGTCCCTGACCTGAAATCCCTTAAGGGCGATAGGGGGCTCGAGGAGGCAATGATACATTACCGCTGGTATAGGAGGATTAGGGAGAATAGAGCTAGGGAGACGTGATATACCACCGCTTTTCCAAGCTAGCCGGTGGAGAAGTTGGTTCTCCTTCAAGTCGCGCTCGATACGCTAGACCTCGAGTACGCTGTTAGGGTAGCTAGGGCATGCGTCGACGAGGGCTTCGACATAGTTGAGGCCGGGACGCCTCTGATAAAGCGGTTTGGCGTCGAGGCGCTTAGAGTTCTTAGGAAGAAGGCCCTACCCCCTAAGCTTCTCGCCGACATGAAGACGGTCGATGCCGCGGAGGTCGAGGTTAGGCTGGTTAAGGAGTTCGGGGGCGACGCGATAACGGTGATGGGGCTAGCGCCCGTTGAGACTATTGAGGCCTGCATCGCGGCCGCTAGGGAGCTAGGCGTAGAGGTCGTAGTGGACTTAATGGGGGTTAGTAACCCCCTAGGCCTCCTCTACTCCCTCTCGCAGCTCCCGGACGCAGTGTGCCTTCACGTGGGGCTAGACGTACAGAGGAGGAGGGGGATCTCGGCGGAGGCCCTAGTCGAGGAGGTTAGGGAGATTCGCAGGAGGCTCCCTAAGGAGGTGTTAGTAGCAGTGGCTGGTGGTTTAACGCCTGAGAAGGCGTTACCGCTCATAGAGGCGGGCGCCGACGTGTTAATAGCGGGCGGGGCAATACTGAGGACTACCTCGCCTAGGGCCGCTGCCAGGAGGTTCGTCGAGGTGTGCAAGCTTGTCTAGCGAGGCGAGGGTTAAGGCCGTAAGGGAGGCGGTTAGGACCGTTAGGGGGCTTAAGCCCGAGGTCTTGGGGCTCGGGAGCGGCTCTACGATGAGGCTATTCATCGAGGCGCTCTCTAGCGAGGCTCCGGACCTTAAGCGCAGGCTAATGGTCGTTCCAACCTCTCACGACGCGGCCTTAAAGGCCGAGGAGCTGGGATTTAGGGTCCTAGACCCCTTGACCGCCCCGGACCCGGACGTTACGGTCGATAGCGCCGACGAGGTGGACCCTGAGCTTAACCTGCTTAAGGGTGGAGGCGGCGCGTTAACCCTCGAGAAGGTTATAGCCTCGAGATCGCCTAGGTACGTAATCGTCGTGGAGGACGCTAAGCTCGTCGATAGACTGTGCGAGAGGCATCCGCTGCCCCTAGAGGTGCTCCCAGCGGCGTGGAGGTACGTGACGTCTAGGGTGGGGGGAGTCCTGCCGGGCTGTAGGGTCGCGCTTAGGAAGAGCAAAGCTAAGGTGGGACCGGTTGTAACGGACCTAGGCAACTTCCTCCTAGACGTTGGAGTCGACAGTGGGATTGAGCCGGGGGACGTTGAGGGCGTCGAGGCTAGCTTAAAGCTGATAACGGGCGTGGTCGAGGTCGGTCTCTTCCCTAGGAGGATGGTGTCACAGGTTATAGTGGGGTTTAAGGACGGGGTTAAGGTCTTAGAGCCGGGGTAGCTTCATGAAGTACCTAGTAGCGGCCGTCCAGGAGATAGCACGCTTTATCTCCGAGTCAGTTAAGCACCTTAACCCTGAGGAAATTGGCGAGTTCATAAACCTGCTAGCGGAGGCTTACGAGAAGGGTAAGAGGGTTCTGGTCGTGGGCGCCGGGAGGTCTGGGCTCGTTGGCAGAGCATTCGCGATGAGGCTCATGCACCTTGGGCTTAACGTCTACGTGCTGGGCGAGTCTATAACTCCTCGGCTTGGGAAGGGGGACCTCGTCGTCGTGATATCCGGCTCCGGTAGGACTAGGCTCGTGGTAACGGCGGCCGAGGTCGCTAAATCGATTGGCGCCCGGGTAGTCGCGGTAACCTCGCACCCCGAGTCGCCGCTAGGCAGGGTAGCTGACCTAGTCGTGTTCGTCCCCGGAAGGACTAAGGTATCGGACGTCGACGAGTATTACGTTAGGCAGATACTAGGCATACACGAGCCCTTAACCCCGCTAGGCACGCTCTTCGAGAACACCGCCCTAGCCGTGCTAGATGGCGTGATAGTCGAGCTGATGAGGAAGCTCGGCAAGAGCGAGGAGGAGCTAGCTAGCAGGCACCCCAACATAGAGTAGGCGACTAAGCCTAGAGCATTAAGAGCTCAGCCTCCCTAAGCGTCCCCCTAACCGGGTCCACCTCGAGGCCGAAGGCCTCTAAGGCCGTAACACCGAGCACCGCGACGTCATCGCCCTCCCCGAATATCACAGTAACCGTCCTCCGCCTCCCCATCAGAAGGACACCTACCTCGCCCACGTCCCTCTCCACGAACCCGCCAAACGCCCTAAACCTCCTCCTCTCTAGAGGCCTAACCCCCAGCTCTTCAAGTATGCTACGCGGAATAACACTATACACAGCTCCCGTGTCAACTATCCCCTCAACCTCAACTACCTTTTCTGGGGAGAGAGGGTTGTAGACGCCGAACTTAACCCGCACGAAACCCAGCGCGCTCACCCCCTCCTACTCTGGATCTCAATCCTAAAGTCTCAACTGCTCACTTAAGCCCTCGGCGGACGACGGGGAACCTTAGCTATTGGCGGCATCCTGCGCTTATGCTCCGTCGACTTAACCCTATCTAGGATCGCTTTAACGACTTCGGCTGAGACGCCGGTCGCCTCCGGTATCTCGGAGGGCTTAAGCCCGAGGTCGTAGTGGGCGTAGAAGACGAGGTCTATAACCTCGTAGCTAACCCCCAGCTCCCCCTCAGCCATCTGGCCAGGCCATAGCCTCGGGCTACTCGGCTTATAGGCTATTCTCTTAGGAACGCCTATCTTCTCGGCTAGCACCCTAACCTGCGTCTTGTAGAGGTCCCCTATCGGCAGCAGGTCCACCCCGCCGTCCCCGTACTTAGTGAAGTAGCCTAATAGGATCTCGCTCCTATCCCCCGTCCCAAGCACGAGGTAGTTGTGGAGGTTCGCGTAGTAGTAGAGCAGCGTCATCCTAATCCTAGCCTTAATGTTGCCGAACGCTACCACGTCCCTAGGGTCGTAGTACGGCAGCACCCTGTACCTATCGAGTATCGGGTTTATCGGAACCTCGTAGAATCTAATGCCGAGCATCTCGGCAAGTGCCCTAGCGTCCTCAACGTCCTCCTTAGGAGTTGAGGTCAGGTCGGGCATTATAAGGGCGAAGACCCTCCCGCTGCCGACGGCGCGGACCGCCAGCGTAGCTGAAGTGGAGGAGTCGACCCCGCCGCTAAGCCCAACGACGAACCCCTCGGCCCCAGCCTCCTCTAGGTAGCTCCTAAGGAACTCGCGTATAGCCCGCTCAGCCTCGCCGTAGTCGACGCTATCCCTAACATCGTCTATGGTGATCCGAGGCAAGCCGCCCACCCATAACAGGCTAATAGCCCGGTAAAATAGCTTCACTCGCTACAGCGTGAAAAGAGGGGACGTTACCAAGCCCTAGCCCTCGACTTGAGAGCTAAACCTCAGCAGCACCAAGTAGCCCTCTTCCCACATTCCCAACAAGACCTCCCCTACGAAAGGAGGCTTCCAAATCTCTTTTCGTTAAGAACTTCTGAGAGACGCTAGGGGACTGATCATCGCGAGCACTGCGACCTAGTCTCTCAACTCTCTTTTCATCGAGAATTCTTGAGAGAGGCCTCTTTTGGCCCTGTCTTTACTCTTTTTAGCTCGTTAATATCGTTTTCGGAGCCTCTACCGCTTATACGGAAGCCATAATGATTCAAGGGTTTATAAAGCGGGTTTATAAGCATAGATCGTGGCATTCTTTATCTTTTCTGTTTTAATCCTATGAGTTCTGGATTTTATCGCTGGGTTTAAGCTCTGTTTTGGTGAAAAGATTTTATCTTTTATCGAAGAACTTGGCTCTGCACCTCTCTATTCCTGCTCTGACGGCTTTTAGCGCTCTCTCGGGGCTGTGTACTATGTCGCTGTAGGTTACGACCCTGTTCAGGGATCTTAGCGCTACGTGTACCTCGTACCTATTACCCCTCCTCTTGTAGACCTCTACTCTTACGTCGACTCCCGGTGGCAGCCTCTTGATGGAGAGCATCCTCTCGATCTCTAGCCTTAGCTCCTCTACGTTCGTGTCTATTAGGTAGCGGCCTCTCGCGGGGATGGGGGCTATCCTAGAGACGTAGAGCCTTATGAGGTCGGTTGAGACGACTAGGCCTACTAGCTCCTGCCTGCTTACTACGGGTATTCCCCTGATGTCGTGGTCCAGCATCAGCTTTAGGGCGTCCCTCACGGAGGCGTCGACGCTTACGGTTACGGGGTCCCTAGTCATATACTCGTAGACCCTCCTCTCGAGGAGCCTATACCTCTCGCCTACTACCTCGCCGACCGTCGCCCTCGTCATGTCGTAGGTGAAGGCTATTCTGAGTAGGTCGGTCCTCGTGAGTATGCCTACGGGCTTTAGATCCTCGTCGACTACGACGACCCTAGCGGCCTTAAGCCTCCTCATGACGGCCGCCGCCTTTGCTAGCCTATCGCGCGGCGAGACTACGGGGACCTCGCTCCTCATCACCCTTAGCACGGATATACCGAAGCCAAAGCCCTGGGCGTTTAGGTAGTCGAGGGCGTTCCTGTGGTAGAACATGCCGACGTACTCCCCGTCGTCGTTCACGACTGGTACGCCCCTTACGCCGCTGCCGGCCATTACGGCCATGGCTTCTAGGGGTGTGAAGCCAGCCTCCCTTATCGTGGGGTACTTGACCGTGAGGTTGCGGACCTTAGCGTGGAAGAGGTCAGTTGTGGGAAGGATAAAGGGCCTAAGGTCTATGACGCCGAGGAGCTTACGCCCCTCGACTACGGGGACCTCGACCTCGTTAACGTCTATCGCCCGCTTAAGGGCGTGGCGGAGGGGAGAATCGGGGGATATGGGCTCGGGGAAGGAAAGGTATCTCATCGCTTAAAATAGTTTGACTTGGTTAAAAATGGGTATCGGGGCGGCTACAGGGTCTCGTTTACGACGACTCCTCGTACTTAAGCGCGCTTAGTGCCCGTAGCCTAGCGCTACGCTGAGCAGCATCTCTAGGAGGACGGTGGCCGCTACTACGGCGTTGTAGAACTCCCTCCTAGCGGCGTGGGCTATTACCAGGGTTGCCACGGTGAGGAAGGGAGTCGATACGAGGGCTGTCGCCGCCGCCGTTAGGACTCTGTAGGGGAGGGGCTGTGGACCTAGGACTAGGTAGCTGGCTAGCCCGGTCGCGAATAGCGACGCGCTAACTGTTAACCCGGCGGTTAGCACTCTTTGCGCCGCCTCCTCAGGCCTCATACGAGGCACCCGGGGAGCCTTACGCCTAGCGTCGTGTAGAGGGCTCTAGCGAGCATGAGGTAGCCAAAGTACATTAGCACGGCTCCAAAGATCACCTTCAGCCTATCGGCCCTAACCCTGTTCATCACCTTCGTGCCTAGGAGAGCGCCTGTCGTTATCCCGAGCACTATGGGGGCTGCTAGGACCGGGTTCACTCGGCCAGCCTCCATGTAGATGCAGGCGGCCGTCGCGGCCGTCATCCCTATCATGAACTTGCTGGTAGCTACGGCCACCTTCATCGGGACGTTCATTATGAGGTTCATTATGGGGACCTTCAGCACCCCTCCGCCTATGCCGAGCATCCCAGACATGAAGCCCGCTACTATGGAGGCTAGGAGCCCTACGGAGGTCTTGGCTACGGCGTACTCGACCTCCCTCCTCGAGGCCTTATCGTAGTAGGAGCCGGAGAGACCGAGAAGGAGGGCTAGCCTGTCGAGGCTTACACGGGCGAAGCCCCCGCTCTCTATCTTCTCAACCTCCCTCCTACTCGTCGTAATCTGGTTAAAGCCCACGTATAGCAGCAGGATGGAGATGGCGAAGTATAGCACGCTGGGGGGAGCCCTAAGCGTGAAGAGCGCCCCCATTATCGCCCCAAGGACTGTGCTCGCGTTCAGGAATATGCCTAGCCTCACGTTTGTCAGGCCCTGTTTAAGGTATCTAGAGGCGCTCGTAACCCCCGTAGCGACGACGGTAACCGAGCTGGCGGCTATCGCCTCCTTGATATCGACGTGGAAGACTAGCGTTAGGAGGGGCACGACGATCGTCCCACCGCCTATGCCGACTAGCGCTGCGAGGAAGCCTACGGGGAGTAGGGTTAGCATCATTACGATCAGTGTGAACGGATCCATACCTGGGAAGAGCCTACAACCTCCCTTATTTTTGTGGCGATTTAGCCCTCGCCTCGAGAGGCATATATCGCGCTCCTCAGTAGTGGACGCGGCTGTGTGGGTGGAGCGGCCTTGCGGCTAGTCCTCGCCTCAGACCTCCACTACCCCCGGGACTACAGGGTCCTTTACCGCATCGCGAGGGAGGTAAGGGTGGGCGATGTGCTAGTGATAGCGGGGGACCTGGTGGACGAGGGCCACCTCCACAGGTATGAGAAGCTCCTCAAAATGCTCTCGGCGACAGGCGCCCGCGTAGTGGCCGTAGCCGGCAACCACGACCTCTGGCTTAGCAGAAAGCAGCTTAGGAAAGGGGTGAATAGCCTGGAGAAGCTTAGGAAGCTCGCGGAGATGTGCGCTAAGCACGGCGTCGTCCTGCTAGACGTGCTGGAGGAGCCGCTTGACATTGGCGGCGTGGCGCTAGTGGGCTCGGTCGGCTGGTACGACTACGGCTACGCTGAGGGGCTGGGGTTCTCCAGGGAGGACTTCGAGAGGGGGACCCCCTATAGGGGCTGCGTTAAGGGCTACCGTGGTCC
>CAZAZN010000030.1:0-18046 GCA_964489665.1 uncultured Thermofilaceae archaeon | reverse complement strand
GTACCATCGTGGAGGTGGCGGCGAGGCATGGCGTTAAGCTCGAGGAGCTGCTAGAGGCATTGAGGAGGGTCTCGAGGGCGGAGCTCCTAGACGCGCTAGGGCGGGGCGACTGGCAGTGGCTGGGCGAGCTCGGCCTAGCTAGGCCGGGAGGAAAGGAGCTTAAGCGGCTGGGAAGGGCCGTGCTCGACTACTACGGCATAAGCCTAGAGGAGAGAGGCCGAGGGGAGGGAGGAGGCTTAAGGGGAGGCCGCGCCCCCGCACAAGCCCCTTAGCTGGTCGAGGGCTTACGAGCTAATATTGCGCGTGATAGATGAGGGTATCGAAATCTTAGAGCCTAAGATCTCAGCAAAGCTAGGGGTTCGGCTGTAGTGGACTTAGGCGAGGGCACCGTTACCTTGAGGCTTAGCGACCCAGAGAAGGTAGCTGGCGAGCAGGACTGTATAGTTGCCGTTGCTAGCGCTTTAGGCCCTGAGGGGGAGGTTTACGAGCTTCAAGGCGTCGGCGACTCTCCCTTCCCGCTATACTTCGATAACAGGGAAGAGCTTATCGCGGAGGAGGCTAGGAGGCGCGGCAGGCTCATCGCGAGGGGAGCCATCTACACGGCCCTCCTCTAACCTCCCCTTCGCGTCTTAAGCGGGCGAGCCCTACGCCTAGCTCTAAGGCGAGCCGCCCCACAGGCGAGGAGCCCACCAAGCCACCCAAGCCCAACGCCATTCCTAGGGGATGAGGTAATTGGCTACCTCCCGAGCGATGAGAGTCCCGGCCTTCGCCGACCCTTGCTCTCACCTCTGCTTCCCAGGCTCCTCTACGAGCCTAATCCACAGCTTTATGAGGGCAGGGGTAAGCTGGGGTATGCTGAGTAGCTTCTTTACGAGTTTATGCCCTATCTCGTAGGCTAGCATCTCGTCGCTAGGGAGTAGCTTGAGCAGAATCCTGCCGCCCTTGAAGAAGTACTTTGCACCAGGTACGAACCTTCCTTCGAGTATGGGCGCTGCGAAGACCTCGGTGAGCCTGAGGACGAGGTTCCTAGCTAGCGGGTCCCGCAGCTTCCAGGCTATTGAGCGCGCTCTTAGCAGAACCTTTAATATGTACAGGGCCTTAGCCCTTAGGAACCTGCGGTTTGCTAGGAGCCTCTTGATCATCGCCCAGTCGTTCGGGTGCGCTAGCGCTTGGAGTTCCTCTAGGTCCTCCCTAGTCAGGTTGATGTAACCGCTCTCCAAATCGTAAAACGCGTCGAGGATGTCGTCTAGCATCCCCAGCCCTACCCCGAGTAGCTCAGCGAGCTTTGGGGCGTAGGTCCCCATCCTAAACCTTGCTAGCGTGAAGTAGAGGTCGAAGAACGCCACGGCCTTATAGTAGATTAGCTTCATCATCTCCCGCCGGGAGAGGAGCCTACCACGCCTATAGGCATCCATTAGCGCGCTTTCGTACAGCTTCCTTATCGTTTCGAGAACGCGGCTAACCTCGCGGCTATCGTAGTACTCGAAGAGGTTCTCGAAGAACCTATCCAGCCACGCGTGCCTTAGCAGCCCCCTTCCCTCTCTACACGCTACGCTCCCGGCTAGCGCCTCTTCTACCTTCTCCCACTCGTTCCTCAGTATCGCGGCAGCGTCTACATTCGGCCTATCTACGGCGTCGTCAACCTCTCTAATGTAGGCCCACGCCATGCTCCATGTCTCCGATTCAATTCGCTCGGGGATTAGCTGGCTACCGTAGTGCAGGAAATCCCTAAACCTAAGGTACTTCCTAGCGGTCCTAACACAGGTTAAGTACGGTACTTCTCTAAACTTTTTAGGGCAAGGCTCTATGAGGAGTCCGCTAGATGTAGCCACTACCCTCATTTAGGCACCTTCATGTAGGGTCGGAGAGGTCCCCACCTCTCACTGATCAGGTCGTGAGTTCTCGTCATCCCCCCTTTTCGGAGGACTTAGGGCAATTCTTTAATGTTACGAACGCAACTGTGCCCCGAGAGCTTGAGGCTAGAGAGGAGAGGTAGTTCAAGTGAAGGGTTCTGCGCCGTAATACGGCACATGGCTAGTGATCTCGCCGAACGCCTTAATTGCCCATCAGATGTAGTCTTAGAGGTTTACGGTAAGCTAGGGGAAGTACCCATAGCGCCTAAGGGCCTACCCTCTTCTCAGTCAACCCTAGTATTCAGGGATAGAAGGCTCATTATACTAGTGGAGGAGAACTGGAGGAGGAGGAATGTTAGGTTGTGGAGGGGAATGCTTGCTCAAGCGCTAGCTGAAGTAGCGTTAAAGCCTAGCTTAGAGGTTCCGCGTAATGCGTCTGCGCTAGAGGCCTTAGCCTATAAGGTTGTCAGGATGTATGAGGTTCATAAGTTCCTTGTAGATAGGGGCGTGCTTGACGCGCAGGAGGAAGTCCTACAAGCGATTATCTGGAGGCTAAGGCTCCTAGTATCGGCTGGAGTCGATAGCTTAGAGCTACTTAGCTCAGAATCTCGTATAGCTATCTTAGCAGGGGTGATCGTAGCCTGGCCTTATAGGCAGCATAGTAAGGAGATAAGGGAGGTATCCGATGCCTTGCTTTCCGTCGTGAGGCTTGAGGAGAACGAAATCAGCGAGCCGCTAGACGCAGGTGATACAAGAGAGTTATATAAAATATTGTTGACAGCGGCGGGTAGTCAGCGCTAGCTGATCTCCTTCACGTCCTTCTCGTACTGCTCTATCTTTTCCTCGTATCCCTTAATGATGTCGTGCCTGGTAACGAGGCCTACGAGGGTGTAGTCATCCTTGGACTTAACGACGGGTAGCCTGCCTACCTTATGCAGCACCATCTTCCTCAAGACTTCGTCCAGCGTTTCCTCGGGGTACGTCACGATCGGCGGCTTCCTCATTACGTCCCTAACCCTTAGCCTACCCCACTCAGCCCTCGAGACGCGGACCGCGTCGGTATAAGTTACGAATCCTACGAGCTTACCGTCCTCTATGACGGGGAAGCCCGAGTGCCCTGTCGTCCTCACGAGCTCCGAGAGCCTCTCCAAGCTGTCGTCGGCCCTAACCGTTACGACGTCCCTGCACATGACTTCGCGCACCTTTATAAGCTTCAGTATCTCAAGGCTAAGCTCGCCCACGTGAGCCGGCGACTCGGCCTTCGTCTCGACTTGGCTTACGTATATTGAGGTCTCGCCGGATACCACGTAGCTTATGGCGCACGCGAACATGGCGGGTATTAGCAGGTCGTAGCCGCCGGTCATTTCAGCGACCATAACCATCGAGGCTAGAGGCACCTTTCCTGCTCCGGAGAAGAAGCTCATCATCCCGACTACCGTAAACGCCGCTATGTTGAGGTTAAGTCCAAGCGCTTCGTCGAGGAGCTTGGCGAGACCGCCGCCTAGCATAGCGCCTATCATAAGCGAGGGCGCGAACACGCCTCCGCTACCTCCGGAGCCTACGGTGAAGGCCGTTGCGATTATCTTCGCGGCGCCTACAGCGAACATCGTCGCTACGTCTAGCTTGCCGAGTATGGCTAGCTGAATCCACCCATAGCCTACTTCGAGAACCTCTGGTAGGGCTAAGCCGAGGAGGGCGGTTAGCAGCGCGCCAATGGCTGGCTTGAACTCGTTCCTTATCTTAAGCTTCCTAAAGAGCTTGTGGACCCCGTAGAACGTCTTCACGTAGGCTATGGACGCGAGCCCCATGATTAGCCCAAGGAGCATGTAGACGGGTAGCTCGGCTAGGTTAAACGTAGCGTTAGGCACGGCGAATACGTGGGAGGGGCCGTAGACTATTGTGAAGACAGCGTAGGCGACGACGGCGGATATGAAGGTCGGTACTAGGGCTTCGAACTCGAAATCCCGCTTGTACAGCACCTCGCTGGCGAAGAGCGCTGCGCCGAACGGGGCCTTGAATATGCTGCCAAGCCCCCCTGCCACGCCGCATAGGATGGCTATCCTGCGTTCCCGGGGCGTTAGGTGGAGGACCTTAGCTAGCCACGAGCCGAAGCCAGCCCCTATCTGGGCTATAGGCCCCTCCCTTCCCGCGCTCCCGCCGGTGCCTATCGTTAGCGACGAGGCTATCATCTTAACGATCGGTACCCTGGTCCTGATAGCGCCCCCCTGCCTGTGGAAGGCGTGTATCACCGCATCAGTTCCATGCCCCTCGGCCTCGGGGGCTAGCTGGTACACTATGATTCCGCTCAGCAGCCCGCCTAGCAGCAGCACTAAGGGCAGCAGCTCGGGGTGAGCCATCGGGCTAAAGGAGATCTCGCCCCCCTCGCCTAGCGGCTGCGGAGGGACGTAGCCCGTTACCTTAACGAGCGTGTACTCCATTATGAGGTCCATTAGCTCCTTGAACGCTATCGCCCCTATGCCTGAGACCACGCCTATGGCTATTGCTATCAGCGCCCACTTCCTTAAGTACGCGGTAGCCTCCCTGCTCACTACGCTACCTATGTTAACTCTCACGACAGGTCCCGCTTGACGACAGTTGCGGACGCGGGATAAACTTAACTCATAGAACTATAGGACAGCTGCTGAGCTCGTATAGCGGCCACGATATGTCACGAAAACTACTCGTTGGTTAAGTAGCGAGGTAACCTTAAATTATGGAATAGCCGGTACCTCCCGAACTTGCATAGGGTGGAGTTGTTTGAGGAAGGGCCGCATAGTGAGGATCAGCGGCACCGTAGTGTTCGCTAAGGGGGTTAGGGACGTAAGGTTAGGGGAGGTAGTGGAGGTTGGGCACGAAAGGCTCCTAGGCGAGGTCGTCAGGGTAGCGGAGGATCACTTCGTTATTCAGGTCTACGAGCAGACGAGCGGCGTCAAGCCGGGGGAGCCGGTCTACGCTACCGGTAAGCTTCTAGTAGCGGAGCTGGGCCCCGGGCTACTAGCTAACATCTTCGATGGAGTTCAGAGGCCTCTGGAGGAGATCCTGAAGAGGGTTGGTCCGTTTATACGAAGGGGTGTTAGGGTTAACGCGCTGCCCCGCGATAGGAAGTGGAGCTTTGAGCCTAGGGTAAAGCCCGGCGTAAAGGTGGAAGGAGGCGATATCCTAGGAGTTATCGAGGAGACGCCGCTTATCGAGCACAGGGTGATGGTGCCTCCTCGAGTCGGGGGCAGGCTACTAGAGATATATAGCGGCAACTTCACGGTTGAGGACTGCATCGGCGTCGTAGAGGTACCTGGCGGTAAACGCGTAGAGCTCAGGTTAATGCACGAGTGGCCGGTAAGGATACCTAGGCCGTTCGCGCAGAGGCTACCGCTAGAGGTCCCATTGTTCACGGGGCAAAGGGTGATCGACACGTTCTTCCCGATAGCTAAGGGCGGGGCTGCCTGCATCCCCGGCGGCTTCGGGACGGGCAAGACGGTAACCCTGCATAAGATCTCGATGCACAGCGACTCACAGATAGTCGTCTACATCGGCTGCGGCGAGAGGGGCAACGAGATGAGCGAGCTCCTAACCGAGTTCCCGAGGCTTAAGGATCCCAAGAGCGGGAGGCCGATAATTGAGAGGAGCGTTATGATAGCTAACACTTCTAACATGCCCGTGTCGGCGAGGGAGGCCAGCATATACATGGGCATCACGATAGCCGAGTACTACAGGGACATGGGCTACCATGTAACTCTCCTTGCCGACTCCACCTCTAGGTGGGCCGAGGCCCTAAGAGAGCTCTCGGGCAGGCTGGGCGAGATGCCCGTCGAGAGGGGATTCCCCGCTTACCTACCCGACAGGCTAGCGGAGTTCTACGAGAGGGCTGGTAGGGTGCTCTGCCTAGGTAGGCCTGAGCGTGAGGGCTCGGTCACCGTAATAGGCGCGGTATCGCCGCCGGGCGGCGACTTCAGCGAGCCCGTGACCGTCCACACCTTAAGGTTCGTTGGCGCGATGTGGGCGCTGGACACAGAGCTTGCCTACAGGAGGCACTTCCCAGCCATAAACTGGCTAAGGAGCTTCAGCCAGTACGCGCGCATCGTCGAGAAGTGGTGGCGCGAGAACGTATCCCCGGACTTCATGAGGTACAGGGAGAGGGCGCTTAGACTCCTAGTCGTAGCCTCGGAGATAGAGGCTATAGCTTCGGTGGTGGGAGAGAGCGCGCTGCCCGACGACCAGCGGCTCCTGCTGCTCGCCTCGGAGGTCATCAAGGAAGGCTTCCTAAGGCAGACAGCGCTTGAGGGCGAGGACGTGTTCTGTAAGCCGGAGAAGCAGTACCTCCTCCTTAAGATGATGCTCGACTTCTACGACGCAGCGTACAAGCTGGTTAGGGAGAAGGTCCCTGTCGACGAGATAGCGGCGCTGCCCGAGGTCTTCGAGATGATGAGGGTTAAGGAGGATGAGCGCGGCATCGACGCCGTAAAGGAGCTCTACGTAAAGGTCATGGACTCCCTAGGCAAGCTCGCTGAGAAGTACGGCATACCACCGCCTACCGAGCTCCCCGCCCACCCGCTTGAGGAGGGACTGGAGGGGATGGGAGAGTGAGCGAGGGGTTTGAGGGCATAAAGTACATCCTACCGTTCCAGGGGAAGCTGTACAGGGGCGTTAAGGAGATACGGGGCAACATAATGTACGTCGAGGGAGTAACGGGCGTCGGCTACGAGGAGGTAGTGCACATCATAGGCAACGACGGCAAGGTTAGGCTGGGCAGGGCTATAGACGTGTCGGAGAACTCGGCGCTAGTCCAGATACTGGGCGACGTTGAGGGCCTCGAGACCGATTGCTACGTCCAGTTCACCGGTACTACGTTTAAGATACCGGTATCTGAGGACCTCTTAGGTAGGATATTCAATGGCAGGTTTGAGCCCCTCGACGGGCTACCGGCCCCCCTCACTGGGGAGAGGAGGGATATCGTAGGCTCGCCCATAAACCCGTGCGCTAGGGAGTACCCGCACGACTTCATCCAGACCGGCATCTCGGCGATAGACGGAATGCTTAGCCTCGTTAGGGGGCAGAAGCTGCCGTTATTCAGCGTCTCCGGCCTCCCCCACAACGTGCTAGCGGCTCAGATAGCTAGGCAGGCCACGGTTAGAGGTAAGGAGGAGGAGTTCGCGGTGGTGTTCGCCGGCATAGGTCTCAGGAGCGTCGAGGCCAAGTACTTCATGAGGCAGTTCGAGGAGTCCGGAGCCATAGAGAGGTCGGTCGTCATACTGAACCTTGCGGACGACCCTGTGGTTGAGAGGCTGATGACTCCCAGGATAGCGCTAACGATCGCCGAGTACCTAGCCTTCGACCTCGAGATGCACGTCTTAGTCATACTTACGGACATGACTAACTACTGCGAGGCTCTTAGGGAGCTAAGCGCGGCTAGGGGCGAGGTACCGGGTAGGATGGGCTACCCCGGCTACATGTACTCCGACTTAGCCTCGATCTATGAGAGGGCGGGCATCATCAAGGGTAAGAAGGGCAGCATAACCCTCATGCCCATCCTAACGATGCCCGGCGGGGACTTGAGGCACCCCATACCCGACTTAACGGGCTACATAACTGAGGGACAGATAATCCTAAGCCAGGAACTCCACGCTAAGGGCATTTACCCGCCGATAAACGTCCTCCCAAGCTTAAGCCGCCTCATGAAGGCTGGCGTAGGCCCTGGCAAGACGCGTGACGACCACAGGTACGTATCGGACCAGCTGTACGACGCCTACTCGCGCGGCGTAAAGGCTAGAGACCTCGCTAGGATAGTCGGCGAAATGGGCCTTAGCGCTAGGATGAGGAACTACCTAAAGTTCGCCGAAGAGTTCGAGTCAAAGTTCCTAAGCCAGGGCGTTAACGAGAACCGCTCGATTGAGGAGACCCTAGACCTTGGCTGGGAGGTGCTCTCGATACTGCCGGAGGAGGAGCTCGTAAGGATACCTAGGAGGATCATTGAAAAGTACCACCCCGCCCACCGGGGATAGGCCTTGTACAGCATCTCGGGAGCTCTGGCGTCGCGCGGCACCCTGCTAGCGCTTAGGCGGAGGCTACGCACCGTTAGAAGGGCTAAGGAGATACTCGAGATGAGAAGGGATCAGCTAGTCAAGGAGGTTTTCGCCCTGATAGATAGGCTGAAGAGGAGGGAGGAGGTGGAGAAGGAGTTTGTAAGCGCGCTCATCGAGGCTTACAGGCTTATGCTCACGAAGGGGGAGTTAGACTTCTTCTCGTCGGCTAAGCTTGTTAAGCCGCCGAAGCTGTCCTGCCTGCCGGTTAGCCTGCAGGGCATCGTGGTCCCTAAGGTCAGGGTGATAGAGGAGCCCGGCTTCGAGGAGCTGAGGGATCCCGATTACCGGAGGCTTGCTGAGAGGCTCTGGAATGTCCTTAAGGAGCTAGTGGAGCTAGCTAGCACGGAGGAGGCGGTAGTGAAGCTGTGCGATTACCTCTCCTACATCAACAGGATCGTTAACAGCTTAGAGCGCAACGTTATACCTAGGCTTGAGAACACCGTTAGATATGTTGAGGAGAAGCTTAGTGAGGAGACTTTAGAGGAGTTCGTTAGGCTTAAGAGGATAAGCGAGCGCGTGAGGGAGGAGGCTTGAAGGAATATGTGATCGTTAGGGTTCAAGGGCTTAAGCTACACCTCCTCGATAAGAGGGATTACGAGAGGCTCGTAGACAATCCAGAGGCGCGGGAGAGGTACATCGGGGTGGACGTCTTCAAAGATCCACTACGCGCGAGGAGGGTCGTTTACCGGAAGCTTAGGGATAGGGCGAAGTTTCTCGGAGAACTAAACCCCGAGTACGCTAAATTCTGTGATCTCTTCCTGTTAAGGATCGAGTGCGAGAACGTAAAGGCCCTGCTCAGGGCCGTCTCCTCGGAGGGCTGGGAGCTACCCTGGATACCCTTCGAAAACTACACGAGGATTAGGCACATACAGCGGCTAGGCGATGTAAAGGAGGTTTTAGAGTACGTGGATAAGAGTACGCCGCTAAGCGTTAGCTACGAGCACATAAGATTATACTTGGGGGAGCCGCGTAGGGTACACGTCGAGATGATCCTAGACGCGGCCTACTACGAAGCCCTTAAGCGCGAGGCGAAGAGGGTTTTCAGCGAATCCGTCCGTCAGCTAATAGATTTAGATGCCCTTAAGATGCTCACCTACTGGTTAGCAGTAGCGCCCAACGAGTGCTACGAGCTTGTGCACTTAGGACTTCTTGACCCCCTCCAGCCGAGCTGGATGTTAGAGAAGGGGGGAATTAGGGTATCGAACATTGCTGAGGCTCTTCACGCTTTAAGATCGAGCGACCTCCTAGATCTTGTTAGTAAGCGGCAGGTCGGTAGGCTCTGTGAAAGCTTAGAGAAGAGGTACGTAGGGGAGTTAAGGAAGGCCCTTCTTAAGGAGAAGTTCACTGATGTCAGCGTGTACTACTACATCTACATGTGTTATACTGAGGCTAGGAATGTGGATAGAATAGTCCAAGGAGTTACGCGAGGTGCACCCCGCGAAATAATACTTTCATCGTTAATTTTACCGGAACGGGAGTAGTCGTTCAGTTAGGCCCTGCCGAGTATCATTATCGCGACTAGTAGCCCGTAGATCGCTATACCCTCGGCTAGACCTCCGAGTATTAAGACGTAAGTGGTTAGTTCTGGCCTCTCGGTTGAGGCTGCGAAACCGGCCATTGCTACACCCTTTAGCGCTATACCAGAGGCTAGACAACTACCAGCTACTGAAATGGCAGCAGCGAGGAATATGAGTCCCTTATCCTCGGGATCTAGCTGGTGGATTTCAGCTGTGGGCGCTACGTGGACTGTTGCGAGCGCTAGCGACGCGGCTATTACAGCGTTAATTAGCCACACAAGCGCTAATACCCTCTTAAAGCTCGACTTCTTCAAGGCTACCAACCTCTCTCCTCAGCGCCTCTTCGAAGTTAAATAAGCTTAGCGTCGTTTTCAAGCTTTAGGAGCGGTTTGAAGAGACGACCTCCTCCTCTGAAGAACTTGGTGGAGAACTCGTAGTACGTTAGCCTCAACGCCTGTATCCCAACGGCGAAGCCCTCGATAACTAGCGTAATGACGTTGGCGAATAGGTAGCTGGGCAGTGCTCCTACGCTGTGCGCTAAGGACTCGGCAAGTAGTCCGAATACCTCGTGGGCGATGGCAAACGCCGCTAGCCTTATGTAGGATAGCGAGTTAGCGGGGTAGGCGATTATCATCTCTAAGGCCTCAACTATCCCGTGTATCACCTCTTCGAAGTGTCCTTTAACGAGCCCCCTCAGCATAGTCGCGAGGGCTACTACGGCTAAGCTACCAGCGGCTATCGCAGTTGCTGGCATTACGTCGGGCTTAAGGGCCACTGACAGGTCGAAGCCGGATTCAACAATTCTGACCGCGATGTAGGCCCCCGAGAGGTAATAGGTGATGCCTAGCATGCCGGTGCTGCTAAACACCGCCCTAAAGTAGTCGCCGCTTAGCAGGCTGTTGGTAACGTTTAGCAACATCCCTAGCACCAGCTGCGCTGCGCCGAACATTAGCGCTATAGCGGCTATCTTCCACATATCATGTATCGGGCTACCGAGTATTGGGTGCCATACTTCCTTCAGAAACGCTATACCGTACAGCGTCCCGAAGACTATTGACGATGCTCCGCACAATAGAGTTAACGCGCCGAGCGTTCTAACGCTTTCCTTGCTTAACCCTAGGATGGGCTTAGAGGCCCTTAGGAGGAATAGGCCAGCTGCTAGGATTATGGCGCCGAGCCCCACATCGCCGAACATGATGCCATACATCGCGGTGAACAGGAAGACGAAGATCGGGGTAGGGTCGACCTCCCAGTAGTTTGGCACGCCCCTCCCTAGCGTTAGGGAGCTTAAGTGCTTGAAGAAGCCCTTATGCTTTAGGAGAACGGGGGCCTGCTCTCCCCGGACGACTTTCCTTACCTTGAAGTAGACGACGCCCGGTACTCTCTTTACTTGTTCTCTTAGCTCTTTAACGTAGCTCTTTGGAACCCAGCCTTCAATTACACATAGCCCTTTATCCGCCAACACCTCAAGCCTCCTAGTTGCGCTGTAAGCGTTAAGTGAGGCTTCGATGTAAGGCTCGTATAGGAGTACTTCCTTTGTTGCATAGAGTAGCTTACCGACAGGCTTAGAAACCCTCTTGAGGTCTTCAAGGCATGATACTTCCTCTAAGTAGGCTTTAAGCCCCTTGCTTTTGAGCTCGTTGACCGTGGCTTCAGCGAGGTCGCATAGCTCAAGCATTCTGCCTACGTCGAGCTTTGAAATGTCGTGAGCCCGTTTACCGCATAACACTTCAACGAGCTCGATCACCTCGCGGTCGATAGGCATTTTAACGGCTATCCAGAGCAGGTCGAGGGTCTCCTCTACGTAATGAGCTAGCAGGGCTTTTCTAAGCTTGGTGGCTAGCTGCCTTACCTCCTCCTCGAGAGTTGGTACCTTCTCGGGAGATAGCTCCTTTGCGTGCTCAAGCTCGGCTAGCGCTTTCTCCAACTCGACGGCTAAGGTGTGTACGTCCCTCTCCTCGAAGGACCTAGCGAGGTTCAGGAGTTCGGTCGCGCTTGCGTCTAAGCACCTTAGTATTCTCTTATCCTTAAGTATGGCTAGGGTAGGGGCTTCCTCCTTCTCGACCAGCTTCTTAGCGAGCTCTAGCGCTAGCGCCCTCCTTACTATCCTAAGGGCGGCCTTCTTCAGCTCGCTACTCGCCTTTAGGCACCTCTTTAGTGTCTCCGCTTCGATGGGCTCTGGACGTCCCGCAGCTGAGAGCCTCTCCGCGACCTGGTGCAGGAGCTCTACGGCCTCCTCCCTAAGCCACTTCTTCCTCCTCTTAATCTCCTTAAGGGCGTCGTCTGAGCGCGTGTAGGCCCATTCGGGGAGCTTGTACTGCTCAAGCTTTAGCTCCTTAGCAAGCTCAAGAACTGCGTCCATGCTAGTAAACGGCACTACGACTAGGGCTAGCGGCCGCCCTCTTACCTTCATGATCCTAGCTATCGACTTAATGCTTCCGAGTCCATGTGCGAACTTCTTAACTGCCTCCTCATCGCCGGTGAATAGGAGGAATGAGAGTAGCCTAGTCTCGTCAACCTTTAACGCTGAGGGTGGCACGTTGAGCTCCACGAGCCTTTGGATGAGCTCCTCTAAGAACGTAAGCTCCTCGTACTCGCTCACTATCTTAGCCATTTTCTTGCAGCCCTCGTCCTCCCTGCCTAGTTCCCTTTCTAAGACCCTTAGCGCCTCGCCTACGTCTACGTTAGCTTGCGTTACCTTCCCCTCAACGACCTTCCTTAGCAGCTCCGGCAGCGCGAGCGCTGGCTTAAACTTGTAGGGCTCTAGGTGAACGTAGCCTAGGCTAAGGAGAGTCTTTATGAGCTCTTCCTTAGCGCCCTCCTGTACTGCTATCCTGAACTTCGCTAGCTCTACGGGTCTAAGCATGTTACCTCGTCAAGCAACTACGCTACCTTAATATTTTACCCCCTGGAGCTGAAGCTGGCTGTCTCAAGTCCGCGGGGAGGCGGATTGAGCATAGCGGTCTACGCTACCAGTAGAGGGCTCGACTGCCTACGCATGGTGGGGGCGGACTTCCACTTACTCGAGGGCGTAGAGGAAAGGGAGCTTAAGAGGGCGGTAGTCGGCGGGCTGGAGCGCTATGAGGTCCTCCTCATCGAGGAGGAGCTCTACGAGAGGGTTAAGGGGGCGATTAGGCTTAAGATGGAGGAGCTTAAAAAGCCCCCACTCATCG
Source organism: uncultured Thermofilaceae archaeon (assembly GCA_964489665.1). Classification (GTDB taxonomy): domain Archaea; phylum Thermoproteota; class Thermoprotei; order Thermofilales; family Thermofilaceae; genus CAZAZN01. The sequence continues at coordinate 5,426 of CAZAZN010000030.1, read as the reverse complement.
TGGTTATACCGAGCATTCAGAAGCCCCGCACTCGTAGGCTTAACGAGCTCTATAAGCTACTTTCGGTAGCGGTTGGGGTGAGGCTAAGGTGGGTGAAGTAGACCTAGCCTCGCTGGTTAGGGCTAGGCGGGAGGCTCAGAGGCGGATCGAGGAGGCTAGGCGGGAGGCTAAGCGCATAATCGATAGCGCTAGGCAGGAGGCTTCTAAGATAGTTGAGTCGGTTACCGTTGACCCGAAAGCCATAGAGGAGGAGGAGTTCGCTAAACTATCCTCGGAGCTGGAGGCTTTCGAGAGGGAGATTGAGGAGGAGTTAAGGAGGTTTAAGGAGGCTGTAGGCGCTAGGCGGGAGGAGATCGTTAGGGCTATCGTCAACTTCGTGCTGGGGGGTGGTGAGGATGGCTGCGAAGTTTGAGGAGCTCGAGTCGCGCGAGCTACTTAACGTAATAATTGAGGAGGTTAAGAAGGCCGCCGAGGAAGAGTGCAGGCGTATAATTGAGGAAGCTAAGCGAGAAGCCGCTAAGATCGTGGAGGAGGCTAAGCAGGAGGCTGAGAGGCGGAGACGAGAGCTAGAGGAAAGAGTCAGGCGGGAGGCTAGGCTTAAGGCGAGGAGGCGTCTCGCGCTTAAGAGGCTAGAGATAAGGCGGAATTTCTTAGCCGCTAGGGAGGGCGTCATAAGAGAGATCCTAGAGGAGGCTCGCCGCAGGATCCTAGAAGTCGCAGAAGGGGGAGGCGAGGAGTATAGAAGAGCCTTGAAGAGCTTGATAAAGGAGGCGGTCTCTAACATCTCGAGCCGTAAGGTCGTGATAAGGTGTAACGCCCGGGATTACAAGCTTATAACGGGCATGTTCCAGGAGCTTGAGGAGGAGGTTAGGAGGGAGCTTAACAGGGAGGTTGAGCTTAGAGTTGATGGAAGCCTCTTCCTCAACTGCGCGGGAGGCGTGCTAGTGAGCGACGAGGAGGGTAGGGAGTACTTCAATAACACCTTAGAGGCGAGGCTGGAGCGCGCTAAGGAGGAGCTCCTCCCAAGGCTTCTCCAATCTCTGCTCGCCTAGCACAGCTAGCCTTTATAGTGGTCATCGGCTTTTCACACACGTGGCACGGGGCACTATCGAGGTATTGCTGCTAACGGCACAGGAGGTTAAGGAAGTGCTCTCGATTAAGGATGCCATAGCCGCCGTTGAGGAAGCGTTTAGGGAGAAGGGGTTAGGGCTAGTGAAGATGCCGCCTAAGCTCTACCTGTTCTTTAAGGAGTACGAGGGAGACCTTAGGGTTATGCCAGCCTATATGAAGCATAGCGGGATAGCCGGGGTTAAGGTAGTTAACGTTCACCCCCGTAACCCGCGTGAACATAATCTACCTACGGTCATGGCGGTCATAGAGCTCGTAGACCCCAAGACGGGCGCGCCGCTGGCTATCATGGACGGGACGCTAATTACCGCGTTTAGGACAGGTGCTGCTGGAGGCGTCGCGGCGAAGTACCTCGCGAGGAAGGATTCTAGGGTGGTGGGCGTGATAGGAGCCGGTGTTCAAGGAAGGTACCAGCTCCTAGCGTTAGCCGAGGTCCTCCCGTGCATCGAGCAGGTTAGGGTGTACGACGTTAGGGGGGAGGCGGCTAGAGCCTACGCCGACGAGATGGGGCGAAAGCTGGGCTTGGACGTTAAGGCGTGTGCATCGCCCGAGGAGGCTGTTAGGGGCGTCGACGTCCTCGTAACCGCTACGCCCTCGACTAAGCCTATCGTCGAGGACAGCTGGGTGGAGCCGGGCCTTCACATAAACGCTATGGGGGCTGACGCCCCGGGGAAGGAGGAGTTAGACCCCGCGATACTAAAGAGGGCTAAGGTCGTCGTGGACGATGTTAAACAGGCCTCGCATAGCGGGGAGATCAACGTACCTATATCCAAAGGGCTGTTCAGCGTAGAGGAGATCTACGCCGAGCTGGGAGAGATAGTCGCAGGGAAGAAGCCCGGTAGGGTAAGCAACGACGAGATAACGGTGTTCGACTCAACGGGATTAGCGATACAGGACGTGGCCGTAGCTAGGCTAGTGTACGAGGAGGCTAAGAAGAAGGGAGTGGGGACTCGGGTTAAGCTGTTCTAGCGGAAGAAAGGCCTACGCTTAGGAGGTCTAGGCTTTACGGGCTTAACCTCCTCCTCTCCATACTTCACGGTAAGGCTCGCCTTGTCGACCGTTGCTAGCTCGAAGAAGGTAGAGGTCTTAATCGCCTCCCACGGGCACGTCTCAACGCACTGGTAGCAGAAGTAGCACCTGGAGAAGTCGATAACCGGCACCCTTCTCTTAGCCTTGGGGAAGAACACCATCTTAATGGCCCCAGCCGGGCAGTCCCTAGCGCACATCCCGCAGCCCGTGCAAGCCTCGAGATCTACGCTGATCTTGCCTCTGAACTCGGGGTCTAGGGGCCGCCTCTCGAATGGGTACTGGATGGTAACCGGGCGCTTAAATAGGGTCGTAAGGGCCTCCTTAAGCAACTTAGGCGCCGATACCATAGTCTCACCTCCAGTACTTGAGGGCTATCTCAAGGGGGGTGGCGCTCCACCGCTTACCCGTCTTAGCGTCGACGAACAGCAGCCTATCCTGGCAGCAGAAGCACGGATCCATGCTCACGAGGATCGCAGGTACGTCAGCTATCGTATGCCCCGGGAAGCACCTAGCTATACCAAGCAGGTTCGAGAACGTCGGTGTCTTAACCTTAAGCCTGTACGGCTTATCACTCCCATCCGCGATGACGTGGTGTAGGAGCTCTCCCCTAGGAGCCTCAACTATCGATAGGGCTTCAGCAGGCCCTACTCGCCTTGGAGCTGGCACCCTGTACTCGCCGCTCGGCAGGTTGTTAACAACATGCTCAATGACGTCTAGGCACACCTCGCACTCATAAGCCCTAACCATGAGCCTCGCCCAGCTATCGCCCTCCTTCATGGTAACGACCCTGAAGGGGATTTCATCGTAGGGCAGGTAGTTGAAATCCCTCCTCGCGTCGGCGTCTACGCCCGAGCCCCTAGCCTGGGGCCCAGTAGAGCCTGAGAGGACCGCGTCCCTATAGCTTATTACGCCGACGTCTACGAACCTCCTCCTTATCAGCGGGTCCTCAGAGAACACCTCGATGTAGTACCGTACCCTCTCCCTAAGCTTAGGGATCGCTCGCTTAATCTTCTCGAGGACGTCTGGCCGTATATCCTTGCGCACACCCCCTATGGTAACGTAGCAGGAGACTATCCTGTTGCCGAACACCGCCTCCTGGAGGTCAAGGACCAGCTCCCTATCCCTCCACAGGTACATGAAAAGCGTGTGGAACCCCACTTCCTCGGCAGCGACTGCGAGCAGCAGTATGTGGCTGTGGAGCCTATTGAGCTCGTGGGCGAGTATCCTCAAGTACTGAGCGCGGGGTGGCACCTCGAGCCCAAGCGCCTTCTCGACGGCTAAGCAGTAACACACTGTGTGAGCTACGTTGCATATCCCACATATCCTCTCAACGAGGTAGATGTTCTGTACGTACGTCCTACTCTCGGCCAGCTTCTCAATACCCCTATGAGCGTAGCCTATGTTCGGCTCAGCTTCGACTATAACCTCGCCGTCGACCTTAAATTTGAAGAACTCGGGCTCGTGGAGCGCGGGGTGCTGAGGCCCTACCGGGAAAGTCCAGAGCGACGCCATCTCAACACCACCTTAGCTCTTCCTAAGCGGATAGACGCCCTTAGGCCACCCCTCGGGCAGGAGTAGCCTCTTTCCAGATCGCGGGTTGCCCTTAAATACTACGCCTAATAGCTCCTCGACCTCGTTCTCGTGGAGTATCGCGCCGTAGATAAGCTCGCTTATGGATTCCACCTCTGCCTTCGCCTTAGGCACCTTAGTCCTCAAGGTTACGAGCCTGCGCTCAGGTATGCAGAAGAAGTGGTACTGAAGCTCGATCTCCTCGCCCCTATCGACTCCAACTATGGACGTGATGTGCAGATCTGGGCACATGTCCAGCAGGCTCTTAACCGCCGACTTTATGCCGCTGGCGTCGACGTCGACGATTAAGCGGTCAGGCGCCTCCGTTACTGTGCCCAGCTTACTTAGCGACTCCTTGCTTAGCCCGCCTGCCAACGACCTCACCCCTCTTAATCCTCTCCATCAGCGTGGCGATCGCCTGTATTATCGCCTCAGGCCTAGCTGGGCACCCAGGGACGTAGACGTCCACAGGGATTACCTCATCAACCCCCCTATAGGTGCTGTAGCTCCCGTCGTAGATGGCGCCGCTACACGCGCAGGTTCCAACTGCTACCACGAACTTAGGCTCAGGCATCTGCTCGTAAATCCTCCTTAGCCTAGGAGCGGTCTGCTTCGTAACGGCGCCGGTCACTAGCAGGACATCGGCGTGCCTAGGCGAGCCCACGAGGAGTATGCCAAACCTCTCGACGTCATAGTGGGGGGCTAGCACGCTTAGGATCTCGATGTCGCAACCATTACAGCCCCCTCCGCTATTGAAATGGAGAACCCAGAGAGACCGCCTAAGGGCCCAGCGCCGTATAGCGCTAAGCTCCATTTCTAACACCGGAAGGCTTAGCTCCCCCCGGTATATTTGCTTGTACCTTACGCGTCTAGCCGCGGGCCATTTTTAGCGAACATTAAATAGACAGAGGGCGTTAGACTAGAAGGGGTTTGGCTTGGCACACGCGTGGGAGCTAGCTAGGATAACTTATACTTATAGGTTTTTAATGCGTATTAAGGCGGGGGGTGACGTGTAATTGTCGGCCCTAGAGAGGATTAGGGAGGAGGTTGAGCAGAAGCCCCTACTGGTAGCGTCAGCGCCGGGTAGGGCGGACTTCCTCAACACTCACCAGGACTATAAGGGGCTGCCAGTAGTCCCTATAGCGATAAACCTCAGGACCTATGCCGTAGCCGTCGAGGAGCTTGAGGGGAAGTTCATCGTTGAGAGCCTAAACCTAAAGCGCGAGGGGATTAAGTACAGGGACGAGTTCTCAGTCCCCGAGGCCTCCTTAAGGGGCGGCCGCTGGTTCGGCGACTACCTTAGGGCAGTCGTAATAGCCATAGAGAACGCCACAGGCTTCAGGTTCGAGAAGGGGCTTAGGGTGATTGTCGACACGGATATACCGATAGGCAGCGGCCTAGGCAGTAGCGCGGCGCTCGAAGTAGCCTTCGCTAAGCTCCTTGACGGGTACTTCAACATAGGGCTAACTAAGAAGAGGATGGCTGAGATATGCTACATTGCTGAGAATAGGGTCCTCGGAATACCGTGCGGTAGGCTCGACCAGTATGCCTCCTCCTACGGGGGAGCGATACTGCTAAACACTCGCCCACCCTTCGACGTAGAGGAGCTGCCCCTACACAAGATCAAGCTCGTAGTGGCAGACTCTGGGATTCGGCATAGCGTGCTCGATGTTCACCCCAAGAGGCAGGAGGAGATTAAC
>CAZAZN010000029.1:558-19563 GCA_964489665.1 uncultured Thermofilaceae archaeon | reverse complement strand
TATGGGGGTAGGCTGTACCTGCTTAGGGCTGAGGACGCTTCAAGGCTTGAGGGAGGCGACCTAGTAGTGCAGGGCAGGCCAGTACTCTACGTAGTAACGAGGAGACGCGTGAGGAGAATCAAAGGCCCAGCCTACTACTTCGGCGTCATCTAAATCCCCTCTTTTCTCCTGTTTTCCCCGCTCTTCAGGGTGGTGTGTTGAACTCTTGATTTAAGGAGTTTTTCAGGCAGGGCGGTGAAGGCGCTTAGTGGGGCAACCGAGAAGAAGGCCGTTGAGAAGGCGTAGAACCTACGAGTATTCTACCAAGCCGGCCGCCATACCTTGCTAGGCCACGGGCCCTCAGTTCACTAGGGTTTAGGGACTTGGGGGTTAAATCTATTGCTCTTCTCGCTCGTCTCGACTACTCATCTGGCTAGGGCTTAGAGGAGAAAAAGAGAGTTTCTAACTTACGGAGTTTCCTCCTCGCCTATGACGACCTTTGGCTCGGGCTTAACGTAGTTTCTGACGATGATGTCGTCTACGTACCAGCCCTCGTAGTTGTTGTATAGGGAGTCCTTGCTGTCGAACCTGAACTTTATCTTGATGGTCTTGCCGGTGTAGCTCGAGATGTCTATCGCTTCTAGGTGCCAGTTAGCCTTCTGCGGGCCCTCGTTGCAATCCCTATGCCAGACTCGCTTGCACTTCGAGCCAGTGCACACGTAGACGTCGAGGCTGTCGAAGTCTCCCCACGGGTACTTCTCGTGCTGCCACCAGGTCCAGAAGGTTAGTAGGGCTCCCTGGTGCCCGGCTAGCGAGATCTCCGGGGATAGTATGTAGCCTTTAGTCGTTCCAACGTTGTAGTTCCACACCCCCTCCTTGCCGTAGTACCAGGAGTGGCTTCCGCTGTGGCTCCTGTGGGTCGTTATGTGCCAGAGGCCCTTTAGCTCGCTAACTACCTTCCACCCGTCCTCGCCGGCTTCGACGTCGTCGTAGAAGGTGAATACGGCCTTGGGGTCGCCCGCGTTCTCGGCCTTGGGGTTGCCGTAGTACATGTAGATCGTTACGTTCGAGTTAGCGGGTATTTCTGGGACCTTAACCCACACTACAGCCTTGCTACTGGACCAAGACTCTATCCAGTAGCTTAGCTGAGTCTTGCCGTCCGAGGCGGTGAACCTTAGGTCGCCGCCGCCCGGCTTAGCCTTCGAGAAGTCGAAGTTCGACGTGTCGAGCACTATCTTAACGGGGTAGTTGGTTAGCGACTTCCCGCTCTGCTCGTACACCTCGATCTTCCTCCTAAACTGCCAGCCGCTTAGCCAGGGCTTTTCTTTCTTAGCCTTTTCCTCCCCGCCTTTAGCCTCGCTCTTCCCTTCAGACGCCTTGGAGACTTGTGAGGACTTAAGCACCTTCTCCTCCAGCTTTAAGACGGCATGAGTCCCGCCCCTCTCGCTCAGCGATAGCACTAGGCTTCCAGTGACGTTTTCGGGTATCTGGACCGTAACGAGCGTGACTTCTCCTGGAGGTATCTCAACGGGCCCTCCCTCGGGGCTCGCCGCGGCTATGACGTTTCCAGCGGGGGATAGCATGTAGACGACGTCGACGACGGCGTCTTCCTCTCCTATGTTCCTCACGTAGAGGAGGACCTTATCTCCCTCAACTTGCGCTCCCTCGATCTTAAGCATCTTAGACGCTACGGACTCCTCGGAAGCCTGGGAGGCCGCCTCCCCCGCTAGCGAAGAGTACCACACGTACACTATGACTGAGGCTCCCGCCACGGTTAGGAGGAGGAATAGCGCGGCTAGGATCTTGGAGCTCCCGAGCCGCCCCCCACGCCTAGACGTGGAGGACGTAACAGTTACCTCGAACATGTTTACTACCCGAGTTGTTCAAAATTATTTGAGCGTTTAAGTTGAGTGGCGCGAAGGCATGAGAAGATTGAGGACGGCTAGGAGTCCTTAAGCTTACGCGAGGTCCCGCTTAGGCGCGTCGTCTCGGCTAAGCGTATAGCCGGGTTTAGCCTCGGCTTTTGGCTAAAACTTCGACTTAACGCTTAATGGGCGATCACTTGGAGTTTGGATAGTTATCCTTAAATGTAAATTCGTCATCCCCTATTGATAACCCATTTTAGTCGTTTAACTTTACCTCTCATGCCGGTGAAGCCCGTTGAGCAGGATTAAGGAGGCTATGGAGCGGGTTAGGGGCTACCTAGATAAGATGGGCATAAAGTACATCGTGGACGAGGAGCATAACGCCATAATCGCGCCCTACGAGATAAGGGGGCGCGACTTCCTCGTCGTGGTGCTCTTCTCGGAGAGCTGGGTGCTCACTGCGGCTAAGATAGTTGGGCTTAACGAGCTACCGCCGGAGCTGGATAGGGAGAAGTTCTTCGCCCGCCTGCTCATGGACACGTTCTACCTAAACGAGTTAACCTACGGGCTTACGAAGGATGGGCTTATCGTAGCGCACGCGGAGTCGCACGTAGACGCCCTCTCTTTCGAGAACTTTAAGGTCGAGTTCTTCTCCGTCGTAGCCGGGATAGCCCACTTCATCGACGAGATAGAGAAGGAGCTGCCCGTTAAGGCTAGGGGAGGCCCCCTCTACGCCTAGCACATAGCCCTAATACCGCCTTTTTCCTATGATGTAGTGGTGGTACCATGCCCCTCCACATTAAGGCTAAGCCGGGAGATGTCGCTGAGAGGGTTATAGTAGCCGGTGACCCGGCTAGGGTTAGGCAGCTAGCCAGCTACCTAGAGGACGCGCGGCTAGTTAACGAGAATAGGGGCTACCTAACGTACACTGGTACCTACAAGGGGGTTCCCGTAACCGTGGCAACGCACGGAATCGGAGGCCCCTCGGCGGCGATAGTGTTCGACGAGCTGAAGATGCTTGGGGCTAAGGTCATGGTTAGGATGGGGACTTGCGGCGCGATGATACCTGAGCTGAACGTGGGGGATGTCGTGATACCGACGGGCGCCTCCTACCAAATAGGCGGCACCATCTGGTGGTATGCTCCGGGCGACTGCACGGTAGCCGTGCCCGACTACGACGTGATGACTAAGCTGGTCGAGGAGGCCGCTAAGCACGGCTTAAAGTTCGTCGTAGGCCCCGTGATCAGCAGCGACTACTTCTACATTGACATAGACGCGTTCATGAAGAAGTGGGCTACCCGCGGCATGATAGCCGTCGAGATGGAGTGCGCAACCCTCTTCACGCTCGGCAGGATTAAGGGCTTTAAGACGGGAGCACTGCTGGTAGTCAGCGACACCACTCTAGTGAAGAAGGAGTGGGAGCTAGCGACCGCAGAGGAGCTTAAGGAGGCCGTTGAGAAGGCTAGCAAGGCGGTCTTCGACGCTATAATTAGGGTCGAGGTCTAGCCGCACCTGCTGTTTTTAAGCTTCCCTTGCAAGTCGATCTCTACCTACTCTCTAGAAGGTGGAGCTACGTAATTTCCTCTCCGCGGATAGACCGAAAGGTTTATATCTATATGTCTGCCTCACATGACGGCTTATGGCTTCTAGAGGGTGGGAGTCGGTTGCCTAAGAAGATTAACGTTCTAAAGCACGAACTGGTGCCCCAGCACATCCTTCTAAGCAAGGAGGAGGCTAAGGCGATACTTAGCAGAATGGGGATCGATAAGCACGAGCTCCCCTGGATCCTTTCGACGGACCCAGTTGCTAAGGAGCTTGGCGCTAAGCCTGGGGACGTAATAATGATTATAAGGAAGAGTGAGACGGCGGGGGTTGCAATCGCGTTTAGGTATGTGATGCCGGGCTAGGTGGTGGTCATGGGTAATCCTAAACGAGAGCTCCCTAAGGACTTCGCCTGGGTGCTGATAGAGGCCTACGTTAGGGAGAAGGGGCTCGTTAGGCAGCACCTCGACTCGTATAATAGGTTCATCGAGAAGACGCTTCAGGAGATAATCGACGAGGAGGGGTACGTCGAGACCGAGGTTCCGGGGCTTAAGGTTAAGCTAGGCAGGATAGAGATTGGAGAGCCTAAGGTTAGGGAGGCCGATGGCTCCGAGAGCGCCGTCACCCCGATGATGGCTAGGATCAGGAACCTAACCTACTCGGCGCCGATATACCTGGAGATGACGCTGATCGTCGACGGCGAAGAGCAGGAGACTACTCGGGTCTACATAGGCGAGATGCCGATAATGGTTAAGTCGAATAAGTGCATTCTCTCGAAGCTTAGCGAGGAGGAGCTGGTAGAGCTCGGCGAGGACCCCGAGGACCCCGGCGGCTACTTCATCGTTAACGGCTCTGAAAGGGTACTGATAATGCAGGAGGACTTAGCGGTTAACAGGGTTCTCGTCGACGTTGGTGGGGCGAGCTCCTCGGTTACCCACACGGCTAAGGTGTTCTCGTCGACGGCTGCTTACAGGGTCCCGGTAACCCTCGAGAGGACTAAGGATGGTCAGCTACAGGTCATTATACCCGCTGTTCCAACGAAGCTCCCGTTCGTCGTCGTAATGAGGGCTCTTGGCCTAGAAAGCGATAGGGACATCACGAGGGCGGTTACCGATAACCCGCTGATCGAGGAAGAGTTAATGCCCTCGCTAGTTGAGCAGTCTAAGGCGGCTGCTACCACCGAGGAAGCGCTCGACTACATAGGTTCTAGGGTGGCGATAAACCAGCCTAAGGAGGAGAGGATAAAGAGGGCCTTACAGGTCCTGGATAACTACTTCCTACCACACCTAGGCACTAAGCCTGAGAATAGGATCGATAAGGCGTACTTCCTAGGGCAGATGGCCGAGAAGCTGCTGGAGCTAGCGTTAGGACTTAGGAAGCCCGACGACAAGGACCACTACGCGAACAAGAGGCTTAAGCTAGCCGGAGACCTCATGGCCATGGTATTTAGGCAAGCGTTTAGGCAGTTCACCAAGGACCTCAAGTACCAGCTCGAGAGGTACAAGACCAGGAGCAGGGACCTGAACCTAATCACGGTCGTTAGGCCTGACATAATCACCGATAGGCTAAGGCACGCCCTCTCGACGGGCAACTGGGTTGGCGGTAGGACGGGCGTTAGCCAGATACTGGACAGGACTAACTACCTGGCGACCCTGAGCCACCTGAGGAGGGTCGTCTCCCCGCTCAGCAGGACACAGCCGCACTTCGAGGCTAGGGAGCTCCACCCAACCCAGTGGGGTAGGCTCTGTCCCGTCGAGAGCCCGGAGGGCCAGAATTGTGGGCTCGTTAAGAACCTAGCGCTCCTAGCTACTCCATCCATAGGCGTGGACGAGGATGAGATCTACGACCTCCTCGTAAGGAAGCTCGGAGTAATACCGATCAGGGAGGCTAGGGAGAAGGGCATCAGGGGCTGCAAGGTCTACTTAAACGGTAGGCTGATAGGGGTGCACGAGGACGGCGAGGAGCTAGCGTGGGCTATCAGGAGGCTTAGGAGGCAGGGCAAGATACACCATGAGGTTAACGTAGCTCACTACAAGACTGAGTACATAGACGAGGTCTACGTCAACTGCGATGCTGGAAGGCTTAGGAGGCCCCTGCTGGTCGTCGAGAATGGCGAGCTGAAGCTCAAGCCGATCCATATCGAGAAGTTAAGGAGAGGGGAGTGGACCTGGAGCGACCTGGTGAAGCGGGGCATCGTGGAATACCTTGACGCTGAGGAGGAGGAGAACGCGCTAATAGCTGAGAGCCCGTTCGAGGTAGGGCCGGAGCACACCCACGCGGAGATAACCCCTGCGGCGATCCTCGGCGTGGTAGCGCTGATAATACCCTACCCCGAGTACAACCAGTCGCCTAGGAACTCCTATGAGGCCGCCATGGCTAAGCAGGCCCTCGGCATCTCAGCGCTGAACTTCAGGTCTAGGACCGATCCGAGGATGCACTTCCTCCACTACCCGCAGAAGCCGCTCGTGAGGACTAAGATTTTCGACCTGCTTAAGCTGGACGAGAGGCCTGCTGGCCAGAACTTCATTGTAGCCCTGATAACCGGCGGCGGCTACAACATCCAGGACGCTATAGTGATAAACAAGGCGTCGATAGAGAGGGGGCTAGCTAGGTCGACGTTCTTCAGGACCTACGAGGCTGAGGAGCGTAGGTACCCTGGAGGGCAGGAGGATAGGATAGAGCTCCCCGAGCCCGACGTGCTGGAGTACAGGCCGCAGGAGTTCTATAAGCACGTGGACGAGCGTGACGGGATAGCCTTCCCCGAGTCCGAGGTTAGCGGAGGCAGCGTCATAATAGGGAAGACCAGCCCGCCCAGGTTCATCAGCAGCGTGTTCGAGACTAGGGCGATAACGAGGAGGAAGGACACCTCCGTCTGCCTTAGGCACGGGGAGAAGGGCATCGTCGACCGAGTGATAATCACCGAGTCGTCCGAGGGCAATAAGCTCGTTAAGGTCAGGGTTAGGGATCAGAGGATACCCGAGCTAGGGGATAAGTTCGCCTCGAGGCACGGGCAGAAGGGCGTGATAGGCCTGATAATGCCGCAGGAGGACATGCCGTTCACGGAGGACGGCATCGTCCCGGACGTCCTCATAAACCCGCACGCGATCCCCTCGAGGATGACTGTTGGGCAGCTACTCGAGTCGCTGGCCGGTAAGGTGGCGGCCCTCTCGGGCAAGCCGGTCGACGGCACGATCTTCGAGGGCACGCCCGAGGAGCAGCTCAGGCAGATGCTCCTAAAGCTGGGCTTTAGGAGCGATGGAAAGGAAGTGCTCTACAACGGCATAACGGGCGAGAAGCTCGAAGCCGAGATCTTTATAGGGATCGTGTACTACCAGAAGCTCCACCACATGGTCGCCGATAAGATGCACGCGAGGGCTAGGGGCAGGGTGCAGATACTGACTAGGCAGCCCACCGAGGGCAGGGCGAGGGAGGGCGGCCTCAGGTTCGGAGAGATGGAGAAGGACTGTCTAGTCGGGCACGGCGCCGCCCTGTTGCTAAAGGAGAGGCTGGTCGAGTGCTCCGATAAGACGACGATCTTCGTCTGCGAGAACTGCGGGTTCATAGGGTGGTACGATGCTAGGAGGAACCAGCCGGTGTGCAAGGTCTGCGGCGACAAGGCTAGGCTCCAGCCGGTCTCCGTATCCTACGCGTTTAAGCTCCTCATACAGGAGCTCATGGGCCTAGGCATAGCGCCTAGGCTTATCCTCAAGGATAAGGTTGAGGTGGAGTAGACATGTCGGCTAGGTTTAAGGAGACGAAGGTCGTTGGAGCCATTAAGTTCGGCCTACTCTCTCCGGACCTAATAAGGAGCATCTCGGTAACGGCGATAGTCGTCCCGGAGACGTACGACGAGGAAGGCATACCGATGCGAGGCGGAGTAATGGACAGGAGGCTAGGAGCCATAGAGCCGGGTGTTAGGTGCGAGACGTGCGGCAATACCGCCGCCCTGTGTCCAGGGCACTTCGGCCACATCGAGCTCGCGAGGCCGGTGATACACCCCGAGTTCGCCCGCTTCATTCACATGCTGCTTAGGGCTACGTGTAGGGTGTGTGGGAGGCTCCTTCTGCCCCAGGAGGAGATCGATAGGGTTAGGGAGAGGCTCAAGAAGCTCGAGAAGCACTGGATAATGCTCAAGTACAGGTACGCGGAGACCGCCGCCAAAAAGGCGGCTAAGGTAACGACCTGTCCGCACTGCGGGGCGCCCCAGTACAAGATCAGGTTTGACAAGCCCTACACGTTCTACGAGATAAGGGATGGCGTACAGGTTAGGCTTAGGCCTAACGAGGTCAGGGAGAGGCTTGAGAGGATACCCGATGAGGACCTGGAGGCCCTAGGCTTCGACCCTAAGAACGCGAGGCCCGAGTGGATGGTCTTAACGGTCCTACCCGTGGTGCCGCTTAGCGTTAGGCCCTCAATCACCCTAGAGACCGGCATGAGGTCAGAGGACGATCTAACCCATAAGCTGGTGGACGTGCTTAGGCTTAACCTTAGGCTTAAGGCTAGCATCGATGCGGGCGCGCCACCCCTACTAATCGACGACCTCTGGGACCTGCTCCAGTACCACGTGGCGACGTACTTCGATAACGAGCTCTCGGGGATCCCGCCCGCTAAGCACAGGTCCGGAAGGCCCCTTAAGACCCTGGCCCAGAGGCTGCGAGGTAAGGAGGGCAGGTTCAGGGGAAGCCTAGCCGGTAAGAGGGTGGACTTCTCGGCTAGGACGGTAATATCGCCGGACCCGAACCTCAGCATAAACGAGGTTGGCGTACCTAAGCAGATAGCGATGATATTGGTAGTGCCGGAGAAGGTTACCGAGTGGAACCTAGAGGAGATGAGGAAGCTCGTCATAAACGGACCGTACAAGTACCCCGGCGCTAATAGCATAATAAGGCCCGACGGCGCTAGGATAGACCTAAGGTTCGTTAAGGATAGGAAGGCGCTGGCCGAGGCGCTCAAACCCGGCTACATCGTAGAGAGGCACCTAAGGGACGGCGACGTCGTGCTGTTCAACAGGCAACCCTCGCTGCACAGGATGTCCATCATGGCCCACCTAGTTAGAGTACTGCCCGGCAAGACGTTTAGGCTAAACCTCCTAGACTGCCCGCCCTATAACGCCGACTTCGACGGAGACGAGATGAACCTGCACGTGCCTCAGAACGAGGAGGCGAGGGCCGAGGCTAAGGCCCTCATGCTAGTGCAGGAGCAGATACTATCGCCTAGGTACGGAGGCCCCATAATAGGGGCTATACACGATTACATCACCGGCGCCTACCTGCTTACTAGGAAGGACACGCTGCTAGATAAGAAGACGTTCGCTAAGCTCGCCTACGAGTGCGGGTATAAGGGAGACCTGCCGGAGCCCGCAGTCCTCAAGCCGGGTCCGTACTGGACCGGTAAGCAGCTCGTAAGCCTCTTCCTACCAAAGGACTTCAACTACGTGGGTAAAGCGGCCGTATGCGCGAAGTGCGGTAGAGGCGCTGAATGTAAGAGGGAGGACTGTGAGAACGACGCCTACGTCCTAGTTAGGAACGGCGAGCTCCTAATGGGCGTTTTCGATAAGAGCTCCCTAGCAGCCCAGCAGCCGGAGACGCTACTGCACGAGATAGTCAAGGAGTACGGCACCAATAAGGCTAGGGAGCTCATGGACGGCCTGTTTAAGGCGTTCATCAGCTACCTAGACCTACATGGCTTTACGATGGGGCTTGACGACATAGACATTCCGCCGGAGGTAGTTGAGGAGATAAGGAGGGTGCTCAGGGAGAAGGAGGAGGAGGTGTTTAAGCTAATAGAGAAGGCTAAGAGGGGCGAGCTAGCCCCGCTCCCAGGTAAGACGCTCTGGGAGACTCTCGAGGCAAAGATTATGGAGATCCTATCGGCCGCTAGGAACGAGGCTGGCGAGATAGCTAGCAGGTACCTTGGAATGAGGAAGTCTGCCGTGATCATGGCTAGGACGGGCGCTAGGGCTAACATGCTTAACATTACTCAGATGGCGGCGGTCCTAGGGCAGCAGGCTATAAGGGGCGAGAGGCCTAAGAGGGGCTACACGGATAGGACCCTACCCCACTTCAAGCCCGGCGACCTAGGCCCGAAGGCTAAGGGCTTCGTCTACAGCTGCTTTAAGCGCGGGCTAAGGCCTACGGAGTTCTTCTTCCACGCAATGGCCGGGAGGGAGGGCTTAGTCGATACTGCCGTAAGGACCGCCCAGAGCGGTTACATGTACAGGAGGCTAGCTAACGCCCTCCAGGACCTCTACGTCGCCTACGACGGTAGCGTTAGGACGGCTGAGGGCTTCATCGTCCAGCCCAGGTATGGTGAGGACGGCGTAGACCCGGCGAAGAGCGACCACGGCAAGGCGGTTAACGTAGAGAAGCTGGTAAACAAGGTACTGGTTAAGCGAAGCGACGAAGCCCCGGTAAAGCCCATCGAGGAGGACGAGCTAAGGGCCATCATCGAGAATTACTCGGCCCAGCTACCTGAGTCCCTGAGGAAGGAGCTCTACGAGGGCATTTTAAGGCACGAGCTATCCAAGGAGGAGGCGGTCCAAGTTATCGAGGAAGCTGTGAGAAGGTACAGGGTGTCGCTCGTAGAGCCCGGCGAGGCCGTCGGCATAGTGGCCGCGCAGTCGATCGGCGAGCCAGCTACCCAGATGACGCTAAGGACCTTCCACTTCGCCGGCGTTAGGGAGCTTAACGTAACCCTCGGGCTACCGAGGCTGATAGAGATCGTAGACGCTAGGCGGACTCCCTCGACGCCTATTATGGAGATTTACCTAGAGGAGCCCTACAACAAGGATAAGGAGAAGGTCCTAGAGATAGCTAGGAAGATAGAGCTCGTCACGATAGAGAAGGTCGCTAGGAGGGTGACGCTCGACTACTTCGACTACGCCATCATAATCGAGCTGGACCCCGAGTTCCTAGAGGATAAGGGCGTTAAGCCCGAAGACGTCGTTAAGGCCCTTAATAGGATTAAGGGCAAGAGAGGTAAGGTCGAGCTCGATAAGGAGAAGCTAACCGTCATTTACTACACCGGCGTAGAGGACGTCTCGAAGCTAAGGAGGCTAAAGGATAGAGTGCTAGGGCTTAAGCTTAAGGGCATTAAGGGTATCACTAAGGCCATCATAAGGTACGATGAGAAGAGGGGCGAGTACTACATAATCACCGAAGGCTCTAACCTATCGGCCGTGCTGGCGCTAGAGGGCATAGACGCTACTAGGACGAAGACGAACAACATCCATGAGATCATGGAGGTCTTAGGCATAGAGGCTGCGAGGGCTGCGATAATTAGGGAGATGAAGAGCGTGCTCGAGGAGCAGGGCTTAGACGTCGATATAAGGCACATCATGCTAGTGGCCGACGCCATGACGCTAACCGGCAGAGTTAGACAAGTAGGCAGGCACGGAGTAGCTGGCGAGAAGGCTAGCGTGCTGGCGAGAGCTAACTTCGAGGTTACGATTAAGCACCTAACAGAGGCGGCTGTGAGGGGCGAGGTGGACGAGCTCAGGGGCGTTACGGAAAACGTTATAGTAGGGTCTAAGCCGATCCCGGTAGGAACTGGAATAGTTAAACTACTCATGCGCTACTCCTTTAGTTAGCGGTGGTGGTCATGGCGGACCTAGTTAGGGAGATCCAGACGACCCTTAGGACGGGCAAGGTGGTGATAGGGTCTAAGCGAACGATTAAGGCGATAGTCCACGGCAAGGCCAAGGTCGTGGTCATGGCCGTTAACGCGCCAGACGACATAAGGAGCGATATAGAGCACTACTGTAAGCTAGCCGGAGTTCCCCTGATAATATTTAGGGGCACGAGCTGGGACCTAGGGGCGATATGCAATAAACCCTTTATGGTAGCTGCGCTCGCTGTACTTGACCCCGGCGAGAGCAGCATACTAGAGATCGCTAGGGGTGAGAGCAGTGCCCAGCATTAAGCTAACCGAGGTTGAGATGAGGTACATAACGCTGCTGGAGGGGCTTACGGGCACTACAGTGCTCGACTGCGTGGTTGACGAGCAGAACAACCGCGTCATTTTCTTGGTAAAGCCAGGACAGGTGGGCTTAGCCGTAGGTCGAAATGGAGTTAACGTAAAGAGGCTTAGGAAGCTGATAGGCAAGGACGTCGAGATCGTGGAGTACGCTGAGACGCCGGAGAAGCTCATCAGGAACAGCCTCTTCCCCGCTCAGATAATCTCGGTGAGGGTGAAGACCGATAGCAACGGGAGGAAGATAGCGCTCGTTAGCGTGCCCCCCTCCGAGAAGGGGCTTGCTATAGGGAGAGGGGGTCGAAACATCTCAAGGGCCCGCATACTTGCTAAGAGGCACTTCGACATAGACAACGTGCTAATTCAGTAAGGTTTAAAACCTCAGCAGCCTTCGAAGGGGAGGAGTATGCCCGGCTCTAAATCACCTAAGGGGCTATTCGCAGCTAGGAAGCTGATAAAGAAGAGGAAGAAGTTCAGGTGGAGCGACCTACACTACAAGCGTAGAGTGCTCCAACTCGCTAAGAAGTACGACCCGCTTGAAGGAGCACCAATGGCTAGGGGCATCGTCCTAGAGAAGGTTGGTATCGAGAGTAGGCAGCCTAATAGCGCCGTCAGGAAGTGCGTTAGGGTCCAGCTGATAAAGAACCAGAAGATAGTGACCGCCTTCCTCCCCGGCGACGGCGCCCTCAACTTCGTCAACGAGCACGATGAGGTCATTATCGAGAGGATAGGAGGGCCTGAGGGTAGAGCCTACGGCGATCTGCCTGGAGTTAGGTACAGGGTAATCAAGGTAAACGGCGTCTCCCTAAAGGAGATACTGCTCGGCAGGAAGCAGAAGCCAATGAGGTAGAGCCCGCCTTGAGTGCGCTCTCGCCTAAGGTTAAGCTACTCAAAAAGGAGGGCGAATACCTAGAGTTCCTGCTAGAGGGAGTAACCCCAGCCATCGCTAACTCGATAAGGAGGGCTATCCTCAGCGAGGTACCAACGCTAGCTATCGACGAGGTAGTAATCCTCGAGAACACCTCCGTCCTCTTCGATGAGATCCTAGCCCACAGGCTAGCCCTAATACCCCTTAAGGTCGACCCCCAGACCTACGACGTGCTAAGGGAGTGCTACGAGGAGGGTAGAGCAGACGAGTGTAGGGTTGCGCTAACCCTCCAAGTGGAGGCCCTTGATAGGCCTTTAACCGTCTACTCAAGCCACCTAAAGGTGCACGGGGTTATCGGGGGCATAGAGGTTGTTAAGCCGGAGATAGCCCCTGTCTCGGACAAGATCCCGATAGTCAAGCTGGAGAGGGGGCAGAGAATAGAGCTCGAGGCCTTCGCCAAGATGGGGGTCGGGAGGGAGCACGCTAAGTGGCAACCGGTATCGGTCGCCGCTTACAAGTATAAGCCTATAATAGAGGTTCCCGAGGAGCCTTGTGCCGAGGGCTGTGGTAAGTGCGTTGAAGCCTGCCCTAAGCGGATTCTTAAAGTCGAGAACGGCCGGGTCATCGTAACGGATCCTCTCAAGTGCAGCCTCTGTAGGTCGTGTGTCGAGGTCTGTCCCAGGGGGCTCATAAAGGTCTTCGGCGACCCGACGAGCTTCGTGTTTAAGGTTGAGGGCCTCGGGGTAATCCCCGTGGAGAAGGTGGTGGATACCGCTATAGACGTGCTCCAGAAGAGGCTCAGCAGGCTCTGCGAGAAGATATGCGAAGTCGCTAAGGAGGCTGGCTAAAGGTTTAAATCTGCTCCCTGAAAGGATCGCCGGGCGTTAAGGGGGCTGGAGCTATGAAGAGGACGGGACCCACGAACGTTCACTTAAGGGTGCTGATAAGGGCGCTTAGGAAGGCTGCTAAGGAGCATGAGGCCCCAATCTGGAGGAGGGTAGCCGAGCTCCTCGAGAGACCTCGAAGGAAAAGGGTACAGGTGAATATCAGCAGGATCAATAGGCATACCAAGGAAGGCGACGTTGTCGTAGTTCCCGGAAAGGTCCTAAGTTGTGGGTCGCTAGATCACCCCGTCACCGTAGCGGCGTGGGCCTTCAGCGCAAAAGCCTATGAGAAGATAGTCGCGGCTAAGGGAAGAGCTATAAGCATCTGGAAGCTTTTAGAGGAGAACCCTAGGGGTAGCGGGGTTAAGATAATAGCTTGAGGCGATGCGCATGGAGGAAGCTACGGTGATAAATGCGGAGGGGCTTGTTGCCGGTAGGCTAGCCAGCGTCATCGCCAAGAGGCTCCTTAGGGGCGAGCGGATAGTAGTGGTTAACGTCGAGAAAGCCATCATCACGGGCAAGCCTAAGAGGGTCCTTAACTGGTACATGAAGAGGGTTTCGGAGTGGAGGACGTACTACAATCCGGAGAAGAGGGGGCCTAAGGTTCCTAGGAGGCCGGACAAGGTATTTAAGAGGATGGTTAGGGGCATGCTGCCCCACAAGAAGCCTCGTGGGAGGGAGGCGCTGAGGAGGCTTAAGGTGTACATGGGCGTGCCCGAGGAGTATAAAAACGCTAAAATGGAGTCGCCGCCTGAAGCCGTACTTCAAGACCCGAGGGTTCCGAGGATGAGCCTGGGCGAGCTTTATAAGCTATTGAGGGGTGGAGGTGCCTAGCATGAGGGTCGTGGTCGCGTCCGCGAGGAGGAAGACGGCTAGAGCTAGAGTCGTTGTAAAGGAGGGTAGGGGTAGGGTCCTCATAAACGGGGTACCACTCGAAATACTAGAGCCCGAGCTCGTGAGGCTGAAGATATACGAGCCAATATTCTTAGCTGGAGAGGAGATAACGAAGAAGGTGGACATCATAGCGGAGGCTAGGGGAGGAGGCATTATGGGACAGGCCTCCGCTATAAGGACGGCGATTGCCCGAGCCCTTGTCGAGTGGACGGGGTCTGAGGAGCTCAAAAAGCTCTACTATGAGTACGACAGGCACTTGTTAGTCGAGGACCCAAGGCAGGCTGAACCTAAAAAGCCTAGGGGTAGATCGGCTAGGGCTAAGAGGCAGAAAAGCTACAGATAGCGCTACTCTTTGTAGACCTCGTATTTCAATATCTTATCTATCAGCTCAACGTGGGAAAGCAACATCCTCCTACAGCAGTACCTCTTTACCCCAAGATCGTCTAGGACTTTCCCGGGATCCTCTCCTCGGCTTACCCTCCTGCTAAACTCGTTCCACTTATCCGCTATTAGAGCTCCGCAGGTAAAGCACCTTATCGGAACGATCACCATGCTACTCCACCAGCCTTCCCCTCAAAAAGGGCCTTTTAAACGTTCCGTACCGGGCAGGGAGTAGCAAGGTTTAATACCTCTACCGCTTAGAGCCCGATGCTATGGTTAGCGAGGAGGCGAGGCAGGAAGTCCCCCAGGAGGAACTGCTAGTGCCCATGGAGACTTACCTAGCGGCTGGCGTAAGGATAGGTACGAGTGCTAAGAGCAAGTTCATGTCGAGGTTCATCTACAGCGTAAGGCCCGACGGCATCTATCTCTTAGACGTGCGTAAGACCGATGAGAGGATAAGGATAGCTGCTAGGTTTATCGCCAGGTACGAGCCCAGCAAGGTACTCGTCGTTTCGGCTAGGCAGTACGGCTATAGGCCTGTAAGGAAGTTCTGCGCGTTCACAGGCTGCGTACCGATGGTTGGTAGGTTCCCGCCGGGCACGCTCACGAACCCCGCGCTATCAACCTACATCGAGGCCGAGTTACTGGTAGCGACTGATCCCAAGTTCGATTCTCAGGCGATAGAGGAAGCTGCCAAGACGGGCATACCTGTAATAGCCCTATGTAATACAGATAGCCCCATCGAATACGTAGATTTAATAATACCTACTAACAATAAGGGGAGGAAGGCGCTAGCGCTCATCTACTGGCTACTTGCTAGACAGGTGCTAAGGGAGAGGGGAGAGCTACCGCCCGATGGCAACCTACCGGTCGACTACACGGACTTCGAGGTTAGAGTGCTAGCTACAACGGGCGAGATAATCTAGGCCCCAGCGCAAAGTTGAACAGCGCGCAGCCGAAGAAGTACCGGGGGGTTAGCGGTTGAGCGTTAGGCTACCAGCCGTAGCTGGCTATTTCTACCCCAAAGACAGGGAGTCCCTAAGGGAAGAGATCAGGAGGTGTTTTCTGCACAGGCTGGGACCAGGTAAGCTGCCTGAAAGCGCTTCGGAGTTTACCGGGAGAATGCTTGGGCTGGTGTCGCCGCACGCGGGCTATGTATACTCGGGCCCCGTAGCGGCTCATGGCTACTTTGAGCTGGCGCTTAGCGGTAAGCCCGATGTGGTCATAATTTTAGGACCCAACCACCACGCGTACGGGGATCCCATAGCCCTCTCTAGCTGTGAAGTTTGGGAAACGCCGCTTGGATCGCTCGAGGTGGACTTAGAGCTCTCTAAGGAGATAGCTAGGAAGTCTAAGGTGGCGTCGTTTGACGACATGGCTCACCGGTACGAACACTCCATCGAGGTTCAGCTGCCTTTCCTCCAGTTCGTATTCGGCTCCGAGTTTAGGATAGTGCCAATCTCCATGATGCTGCAGAACCCCGAGGCCTCGCGACTACTAGGCATCGCCATAGCGAGCGCCATCAAGGAGCACGGGCTCAGGGCGTACGTAATAGCCAGCTCCGATATGACTCATTACGAGCCTCAAGAGGTCGCTGAGCGTAAGGATAAGCTAGCGATACAGAGGATCCTCGAGCTGGACTACAAGGGCCTTTACGACGTAGTAATAGAGCAGGACGTAACGATGTGTGGCTACGGTCCCGTGATGACGCTGATTGTGACGGCGAAGGAGCTTGGTGCGTACAGCGCTAAGCTGTTGAAGTATGCGACGTCTGGCGACGTAACGGGAGACTATAGCGCCGTTGTCGGATATGCTAGTGTAGGCTTCTATAGGATCGAGGATTAGAACTTGAGCGGCGAGAACTTAATCGAGAGGAGGAAGAACGAACACCTGCTAATAGCGCTCGAGGAGGAGGTAGAGTATAGGAGGAAGAGCTCCTTCCTAGAGTTCGTCGAGCTAATTCACGAGGCCCTTCCGGAGATAAGCCTTAGCGACGTATCAACGCAGGTTGAGGTGTGGGGCTTCGAGCTCGAGGCTCCGCTGGTAATAGCCGGGATGACCGGCGGCAGTAGGCTGGCTGAGCGAGTTAACCGCGCGCTAGCACGTGCAGCGGCCGAGGTAGGCTTAGCGCTAGGCGTCGGTAGCCAGAGGGCAGGCATCGAGAGGCCGGAGCTGAAGAGGACTTACGAAGTCGTCAAGGAGTATTCGTCGAAGGTTCCAGTAATTGCCAATATAGGAATTAGCCAGGTGGTTAATGGGCTTAGCAGGGAAGATGCGCTAGAGCTAGTTGAGATGGTTAATGCCGCCGCGCTAGCCGTTCACCTAAACCCGCTCCAGGAGGCCGTCCAGCCCGAGGGCGAGACCGAGCTTAGAGGATCGGTAAGGGCTCTTAATAGGCTAGTTCGCGAGAGCCCGGTACCCGTGATAGCTAAGGAGACGGGCGCTGGGGTGAGCAAGGAGACTGCAGCTAAGCTCATAGGTGCAGGGGTTGCGGGCATCGACGTTGGAGGGGCTGGAGGCACGAACTTCGCCTTGATCGAGGGCTTGCGAGCGTTAACGAGGGGCGATGAGGAGGGCTGGGAGCTAGCAAAGACCTTCTCGGGCTGGGGCATCCCAACAGCTGCGTCGATCCTAGAGGTAAGGTCAGTATCGTCCAGTATCCTGTTAATAGCTACTGGAGGTATAAGGAGCGGAGTGGACGTGGCTAAGGCGTTTAGGCTAGGCGCGGATCTATGCGGGGTGGCGTTACCGGCCCTTAGAGCGCTCTTCTACCTAGGATACGAGGGCTTAGTGAAGCTGCTAAAGAGGTATGTAAGGGAGCTCAAAATAGCTCTCTTTCTCACTGGCTCGGCTACGCTCAGCGAGCTCAGGGAAAAGCCCGTCGTGGTATTAGGTCCGTTGAGGGAATGGATTGAGGCTAGAAAGCTAAAGGTGCCTTAGACTCTCCTACCGCGCCTTCCGCCGGGCTTCCTTATAGTATCCGTCGGCAGCGGTGTAACGTCCTCGATCCTATCTACAATCAACCCAGCCCTTACAAGGGCCCTGATAGCGGGACCCGCGCCGGGCCCTGGCGTCTTAGGTCCGTAGCCTCCTGGGGCCCTAACCTTAACGTGAACTACCCTAATGCCCTTATCTAGGGCTATTTTAGCGGCTCTCATAGCGGCCTGCATCGCGGCCCAGGGGCTAGGCTTATCCCTATCGGCCTTAGCTATCATGCCGCCAGAGACCCTAGCTATGGTCTCAGCACCCGTAAGGTCAGTTATGTGTATTATCGTGTTGTTGTAGCTGGCGTATATCCAGGCTATCCCCACATGCCCCCTCTTCTTGGCCGGCTGCTTACCCTTCTCCTCCGACATCTCCCTCACCCGCTACCTTCCTTACTACCGGTTTCAGCTTTTAAAGCCCGCTTAGCGTAGGGGGAGAGCGGGTAGTAGCCTATTTTATCCTCCTCCTCCCTGCTAACGAGATAACCGGGGCTCCTAACCCGCCTACCATTTATAGCTATGTGGCCGTGCACTATCAACTGCCTAGCGTGGTATATCGATAGCGCAAGCCCTTTCTTGTAGACGAGCGTTTGAAGCCTTCGCTCCAATACGTCCCTAACCGTTAGGCCTAGCACGTCGTCTAGCGTGGCGTCCTCGCTCGGTAACAGCCCCATCCTGTAAAGCCTCCTTATAAGCGGCTTACTTCTCTCAGCCCTCTCGGCCTCGGGCAAGGCCAGCAGCTTCCTAGCCTTAGCCCTAATCCTCCTAAGTATAGTCTTGGCTATCCACAGCTCCCTCTTATTCCTTAAACCGTACTCGCCTACCAGCACTAGCTCCTCTTCTAATACCTCCTTGCGCCACGGGTGGGACGGCCCCTCCCACTTCTTCCTCGGCTTCTTAGGATCTCCCATGCCCCCTCACCCCCTACTTCTTCCTCCTCCTAACGCCAACAGTCATGCCGGTCCTACCGGTAGTCCTCGTCCTCTGCCCCCTTACCTTAAGGCCTAACGCGTGCCTAATACCCCTCCAGCACTTAATGCTCTTTAAGAACTCTATGTCGCCCCTAACCGTCAGCACTAGGTCTGAGGTTATCAGGTGCCTATCGACGCCGAGGAACGGGTCCTTACGCCTATTGAGGACCCAGCTTGGGAAGCCGAGCTTGTGGACCTCTGGGAGCACCGAGTCCAGCTTTTTAATCTCCGCCTCGCTTAGGTAGCCCAGCTTCATCCTAGGGTCTATGCCCAGCTTCCTACAGATCATGTAGGCTAGGTTGATCCCAATCCCCTTGATCTTAGTTAGCGCGTACGCTACGCTCTTATCCCCCGGTAAGTCCACTCCAGCTATCCTAACGATGTACTTGAACTCCGTCTCAGCCATCTAATCCCCTACAGCCTACACCTCCCCCCACGCCTAGCAATATAAACATTTTTTACCCTATACGCATCTCCTTATCGGCGCCGGGGTGCCCGAGTGGACCAAAGCCCGGCCGGGCGGTTAGGGGGCTGGCCTTGAGAGATTCTAACGCCTAGAGAGCCAGTGCCCCGTTCGGGGCGCCCGGGTTCGAATCCCGGCCCCGGCGCCACTTAAAATTTTCTTTGTGTAATTTTCCTGATACTCCCCTCATGTCGGTCTTTAAG
>CAZAZN010000029.1:0-548 GCA_964489665.1 uncultured Thermofilaceae archaeon | reverse complement strand
GGCGCCCGGGTTCGAATCCCGGCCCCGGCGCCAACTTATTATCTAGCCGCACAATCGCGTCAACGCTATGGCGGGAGGATTCAAGATCCTCGAGCATACGGCTGATGTCCTCTTAGAGGCCTACGGCGATACCTTAGAGGAGGCGTTTGAGTACGCTGCGCTAGCAATGTTCGAGGTAATGACCGATCTTTCTAGCGTTAGGCCCCTAGAGAAAAGAGAGGTAGAGGTAGAGGGCATCGACCTGTACTCCCTGCTGTATAATTGGCTAGAGGAGCTACTCTTCCTGTTCGATACCGAGGCGCTACTTGTGTCTAAGGCTAAGGTTCACGAGATTTCCAAGGTAGACGACGCCTACAGGTTGAGGGCTGAGGTGTGGGGAGAGCCCTACGATCCTGAAAGGCACGTATCTAAGGTGCTGGTTAAGGCCGCTACCTACCACATGATGGAGATCAAGCGCAGGGACGGCGGATACACGCTACGCTTCGTGGTAGACATCTAGACGATTATCCTAATCTCCTCTAGCAGGAGGACGGGGACCTTTATCCCCC
>CAZAZN010000028.1:0-21591 GCA_964489665.1 uncultured Thermofilaceae archaeon | reverse complement strand
GCAGGATCCGAGCCTTAACCGGCCTCTCGAACGCCCCCTCCAGCAACTCGCCCACCCTAACCCTGGCGACCCCCACGCTAGACGCGTACTTGTAGTAGTCGAAGATAAAGCGGGGGAATATGTACAGGTACTCGCCGTCGAGGAAGACGGCCGGGTTAAAGGCAACGGCGGGCCTACGCCTAAGGTAGCCCTCCACTAAGAAGTCGTGGGGCGCAAGATAGGCAACCCTCCTAAACACGTCGTTAGTCCTAGGCCTCCTAACCCCCCTGAGCTCCCGCAGCGCCCTAGCCTGCTTAACGTTAAGCTCCTCCTCAATGACCATTCCAGATCCCTGAAGCATAGTTGGGTTCTAGACTCAAGCCTAAAATATCTAAGACTTTTAATTTCATTGGAAAGAGAAGAAATTAACGGGTTGCTAAGTAGAATATTACAACACTAAGCAGTGTACATGCCAGTAAGTCTAGGGGATAGGGAAGTAGACCTAGCACGCTTATCGGTAAAGGATTCTCGTATTCAAAGTACGGATCACCGGTTAAGGAGATCAGTGCTATGCCGACGAGGTAAATCCATAGCCAGTAGCTCTCCTTGAAACCTTTGAAGCCTCTCAGGGAGGTGTAAACTGGTAGTCCTAACGCTATGAGTAGTAAGCCTATAAGCGTCCAAGGCCAGCAAGACCAGTACGCTATGTAGGTCGCAAACGCAAAGCCGATGAATGACAGTAATTTATAGGCTGGCAGCTTAAATGGTCTGCTAACTTCTTCTCCCCTTAATACAACTAACGATAGTGCAGCTAGAGCGTAGGGTATTATAGCTGTAAGCGTTCCAACCAACGCTACCGCTGGGAAGAACGGAATCGCTAGCAGGGTTACTGTCGACAAAATGCTCGAGATTATAAGCCCTACGTGCGGAGTCCCGAATTTAGTATGGATGCCTGACATAAATCTAGGCAGTAGCTGATCCCTAGCCATAGCGAACGCTATCCTCCCGCTGCCCAAAATCCATACTCCCGCGCATCCTCCCGTCGAGATAACTGCCCCGATCAGAATGGCTATTGAGAGAGCCTCTAACCCTGCTGCTGAGGCTACATCGCTAAGGGGGGATGAAAGATTGTATAATGAACTCCATGAGAACTCCTTAAAGCCGAGCTCACTCCACCTAATTAACCCGAGGAAGGCTGCCGAAACTAACAGGTATACTATCGTTACCGTAGCCATAATCGCTATAACAGATCTCGGTATATCCTTCTTAGGTCTCCTTACCTCCTCCGACGGAATGGTAACGTCTTCAAATCCCATGTAAGCCCAGACGGAAAGAGCAATCCCTAAACCTATCCCCCGGGCCCAGTTAGGCGGTACGTTAAGGAAGTTCTGGGCATTAAGGGAGGCAAGGCCCAGAATGCAGAAAGCGAGTAATGGCAAGACTTTTAGAACCGTCGTAACTACGGCGTAAAGCCCGCCCCACTTAACCCCCGCGACATTTAGAAGAGTTAGCAGCCATATAGTAGCCACGCCCGCTAAAAGCCCCAAAGGCGTTAGTTTCATTCCAACGGCCAACCCCGGTACCAAGAAACTAAGATAATTTATAAACGCGTTAGTGACGGCAGCTACTGCCACAAAACATGACACCCAGTATCCCCAGCCAACCACAAAGCCGATAAGCTCTCCGAACGCTCTGCGGGGGAAGTAATAAGGTCCGCCCGTTAAGGGATAGGTCGAGCCTAGCTCTGCATATGTTAACGCGATTATCGTCATTGCAGCACCCGCTATAGCCCACGCAACGAGTGAGAGAGGGCCGGACTCTGCTGCTACTGCTGCAGGCATCATGAAAATGCCTGATCCTACTATACCGCCTACTCCTACTCCGACCAGCTCTAGTAGCCCTAGCTCTCTTCTTAACCTACCATTACTATCATTCATTTTTTCATCCAGCTTTATTACTAAAAATAATGGAAGTAATATATGTAGCGGTTAGAGGCGCTTAAATACCGTCAACTTATGAGCTTATTTACGGGCCCAGGTGCTGTCAACTTAAGAGCTTATTAGCGGGGGCCCGCTCCCTGGCGCACGCAATGAGCAGAGGAGCATTCGTGCTCCGGGAGCGGACCCCGCTGGAAGTAGTGCTCTACGCGATATATCTCTACCTCTCGGGCCTGAGCCTCAGGCAGGTATCCAGGGCCTAGAGGCGGCGGGCGTGAGCAGGAGCCACGAGGCGCTAGGTCCACAGGCTAGCGGGCATCGCGAGGCGATTCATGCTAATGGAGAGGGCGCGCGTAGCCGTAGTGGACGAGACCGCGGTGAACGTGGGCGGCCGCACTGCCTGGCTCGCGGTGGAGCCGGAGCGCAGGGCCGTGCTGGCTATGATGCTTACCCGCGCGCGGAACGCGCTCGTGGCCTACAGCCTCCTCGCGGACTTGCGGCGCCGCGGCGTTAGGCATGTGATCACGGACGCGGCGCCCTGGTACGCGCTAGCCGCTAGGTGGGCTAGGCTCCACCACGGCGTCGTGCGGGGAGGCGTCCGCAGCTACGTCGAGCGCTTCGCTAGGGCCGTCAAGGACTTAGGGGCTTCGACCGCTCTTCCCTCGCCTAGGCGCCTGCTGGAGTCGGCGCTCCGCCTAGCCTACGCCTAGGCCGGCTTCTACAGCTACGCGGGGGTGCACCTCAGCTTCAACGAGCCCCTGCCGGGGGCCACGGAGCTAGCGAGGCTCGCGGCGCTAGCGCGTGGAGGTGTCTAAGTTGACAGCACCGCTCGTCCCTAGCTTATGTGATGAGCAGAGAAGCGCTAGTGTTCCGAAAGTGACCCGGTTGGAAGCTGTGCTTTAAGCTAAGCCGCTAAAGTAGCCTCCGAAGTCATGCTACTGCAGTTTTTCTCCTTGGAGGAGGAATGGAGCAGTTATAAGCCTTAATCGCGTTTTAGGACTCTATGAGAACAGACTGAGAGAAACTTTTAGGTTCTATAAATAGCGTGGCGATCTCATGGGGTCTAACCTCTACTTTAACCATGCTTGTATAGAGTATCGGTTTACTTTTATTTACTTCAACGAAACCTTTCGCTATTAGCCTATTAAACGAGTCATATAGCTATAGTTGAGGCCTGAGTTGAGAGGCAGGCAGAGTTCTTTTGGAAGTAAGATCGTGCAAACGCGCGCGTTAAGACTTCTCAATCGAGCTTCTTGAATAAGCCAATGATTATATTTTCACCAATAAGTCCGTCTAAAACAGTCACTTTTTCCTAAACAAATCATTTTTTAATTTTTACTTAACTTACAGGGGATGGGCTTATTGTATACATAGCCATCTAACCCTAGAACATATCGTTTTTAACATAATACCTAAATTAACATCGTTAATAATATTATTATGGATTATATTATAAATTCCTAAAAATAATAAATAAAAATAATATTAAGTTCACGAGGATCATTATTGGGAATAAATAAATGTAAAGGAGGAATTTGCGAAAAAGACTGCAGTAGCCGTTAGTCTTAAACGAGCCTGTGAGGTTCTCTTGTTGCTAAGCGCTACTAGTGTATGTCACTCCAGGGGGTGAGGAGTTCGTTGACCTTCCGTCTGCCGGAAAAAGGTTAATGCAGTATTAAGGGCTGTGCTATCGCTGAAACGATAACCATGCTTAAGGAGACCTACACCTCTAGGAGGAGGGTTCTAGAGGCTATAAAGCATAGAGAGCCGGGCAGAGTCCTAATAGACCTAGGCGGGATGCTCTCGATCGGCATACACACGATAGCCTACAATAAGCTTAAGAAGTACTTAGGCATTAGAGGCGAGGCTACTAGGGTAATAGACACCTTCCAGTTCCTCGCCGTGCCCGAGGAGCCTGTGCTCGAGTTTGTTTGGGCCGTCGTGCTGCCCATCCTGAGGGAGCCTAAGAAGTGGCGCAGCTGGACCCTCGCCGACGACTCCGAGTGCCTAGTCCCTTACGACTTTAGGCCCGTTAAGCAGCCGGACGGCTCGTACATCTGGACCCTGCCAACGGGCGTTAAAATGAGGATGCCTCCAGGCGGCTACTACTTCGACATGATCTACCACCCGCTCTCCAAGGCGAGCAGCGTCTCAGACCTCGAGAAGTACGACTGGGACTCACTAAGGCTTAGAGAAGAGGTGCCGTATTGGGAGAGCCTAGAGGAGATGGGGGAGCGAACCAGGAGACTCTATAACGAGACTGACTACGCGCTTATGCTGAACTTCGGCGGGAACCTTTTCGAGACCGGTTGGGCGCTCCGAGGCTTCGCGCAGTTCCTCTCAGACCTCATAAGGAGGCCTAGGATGGCCGAGTACATCCTCGATAGGCTACTGGAGATCTACAAGGAGAACTTCAAGCTCCTCATGAGGTACCTTAAGGGGTATGTGCAGATAGTACAGGTCGGTGACGACTTAGGACATCAACATGGTCCTATAATACCTATTTAAGATATATAGAGAGATATTGAAGCCCCGGCAGGAGGAGCTCTTCTAGTTCATTAAGAGGGAGTCCGGCGCGTACCTCTTCCTGCACAGCTGCGGCTCTATATATGTGTACCTCCCGGACCTAATCGAGGTTGAGGTCGACATAATCAATCCAGTGCAGGTGTCGGCTAAGGACATGGACACAAAGAGGCTTAAGGAGGAGTTCGGGGACAAGCTAACCTTTGGGGAGGAGGCTGCGACACCCAGAGGGTGCTACCCCTCGGGACCCCCGAGGACGTTAAGCGCGAGGTTAAGAGGAGGATAGAGGACCTCGCTCCTGGGGGCGGTTTCGTGTTCACTCAGGTCCACAACATACAGCCCGAGGTGCCGCCGAGGAACGTCGTCACGATGTACGAGGCAGTGCACGAGTACGGCTGGTACCGCCGCTAGGGTTTAGGTAGTTAAGCAAACCGTTTTTATCTAAGGTAGCCTCCACTCCTATCGCGGTGCTAACACATGAGCTCGTCGAGCAGAGTACTGCTAGCTATACTGGTGGCCCTAACCCTGCTAGCGCCGCTTTCCAGCGCGCAGGAGGGCGGCGAGGTCCCTAAGCTCGTCGTAATGGGTAAGGGGAGGGTTGAGGGCAACTTCGCCGCCTTCAGGATAGTTCCCACTTCAGGCAGAGGCTACGTGAAGCTGAGGTTTAACATCACGGGCTACGAGGATAAGCTAACGTTAGCCTACGCTAAGCTCGAAGAGGGAGGGTACGTTATAGGCAAGGTCGAGGGCAACTACCTCGTATTCGACTTCGGCAGGGTAGTTAACAAGAGCGAGATCATCATGGTCTTCAGGGACGTCCTTACGTTCGGCGAGGAGATAAGGGCCCTCGTGCCTCTACCCTTCTCGCCGGTCGGCTGGAGAACGAGCGTGTACGTTAGGATTAGGTTCCCGACGGTTGACGTCAACGTCGTATATCCTCGGGTATCGAAGGAGACCGGAGACGTGATCGTGAACATGACCTTCAACCCGGGTGAACTGCTGGTGCTTAATGCGACGATGGACCCGTACGACGTTAAGCTAGCTAAGGTCTCCAAGATAAACCGAACCGTCATAATAGAGGAGGAGGGTAAGGCGGAGGTTAGAGACACGGTGGAGATCGTTGGGCTCTCGGACATGAAGCTCGACTATATGTCGTTCTACTACCCGCCGATTGTAGACGTGATCGGCGTTGAGGGGCCGCTAGGCCCCTACCCCGAGGAAGGGTTCGTCTCCTACAAGGTCTTCCGCTCGCCCCTACACGTCGAGGTCAGGGTTAGGCTGAGGGCGCCGCCCTCCTCTCCGGGTGAAAAGGCTTACCTAATCATTAGGCTCCTCCTGCCGCTTAACGAGACCGAGGAGGGCTACTCGCTGCCGCTGTTCTTCGGCAACGGCTTCCCGGTGTCGAACGTGACCGTGCTGGTTAAGGTTAGGGGCGAAGCCTCGTTTAAGGGCGTAGAGTACAAGGCCCTGGGCAGGGAAGATGACTACAGCCTCTACGCGATTAAGGTCCCCGGCACGATATTCGAGGAGAACATATACGGGAGCGCTACGGCTAGGCTTAAGCTCGCTAAAAGGCGGGGAGTGCCCCTCCCCCTGATAGCCGCCGTAGGGGTCTTAGCGGCGATCACGGCGGTGGTAGTGGTGGTCTCCCGGAGGGCTGGCAAGGAGGGAGCGAAGGTCGAGGAGGTTTCGGCTGAGGAGGTTAGCCCCCTGTACGAGGCCCTGAGGGATAGAGCTAGGGTCCTTGAAGCCGTGCTAGAGACTCTCGACATGCTAGACTCAGGCAGGATAAGCAGACAGACCTATAGGCAGAGGATAGCTATGCTCAAGAGGCACGAGAGGAGTATCCTAGGCAGGGTTAGGAGGATAGCGCCTTCGATCGGCGAGGAGCCAGCTAAGCTCGTCGAGGAGATCGACTCGCTAGCGAGCGAGTTCTGGAAGATGTACGACTCGCTCAGCTCCCTAGAGAGGAGGTTTAAGAGGGGGCTGATAAGCAAGCGAGAGTACAAGAGCAGGAGGAGCGAGGTTGTCAAGAAGATGGCGGCGAACGTTAACAGGATGTACGAGCTCATCGAGAAGCTTAGGGGCTTTTAGCCCTGCGGTAGGCGTTTTAGTGCCCGTTTCTACCCTCCTTAAAGCTAAACTAGGCGAGGCCGTCGTCGTGGACGAACCGTTATAAGCTGCGAGGCATGTGGGAGATGGGGCCTTTGTGATCAGGGAAGTGATCCTAGAGAATTTCATGTCCTACAAGTACGCTAGGATACCGTTTAGCCCCGGGATTAACATAATCACGGGGCCTAACGGCTCGGGCAAGTCGAGCATTCTGCTCGGCATAGCGGTTGCGCTGGGGCAGACGTACACCGAGAGGGGTAGGAGGCTGCGCGACCTGATCAGGCGGGGGGAGGAGGTAGCTAGGGTAACGGTGGTGCTCGACAACACGCCAAGGAACGGTAAGCGTCCGCTACCGTGGTTTAGGGGCGACGAGGTCTACTTCACGAGGTACGTTAGGAGCGATGGCACCTACTGGCACGAGGTTAACGGCAGGGTAGTTCCTAGGGCCGAGGTGCAGAGGTACCTTAGGAGGGTTGGGCTAAACCCCGATAACATGCTGATCATCATGCACCAGAACATGGTCGAGGAGTTCGCCTACCTCTCGCCTAAGGAGAGGCTTAGGATGGTCGAGGACGCGATAGGGCTGGGCGGCTTTAGGCAGAGGATAAAGTTCGCGCTCGAGAGGCTCGAGGCGGCTAAGGCCGAGGAGAAGAAGGTCTCGGAGATGCTCGCTAAAGCCGAGGAGACGCTCAGCTACTGGAGGGGGATGTACGAGAGGTACCTCGAGGCTAAGAGGATCGACGAGAGGTTAGCGGAGCTTAGGAGGGAGAGGGCGTGGGCGCTAGTGCGCGACAAGGAGGTTGAGCTGAGGGAAGTTAGGGAGAGGGAGCAGGCCCTGCTCGGGGAGGTTGAGGGGCTTAGCGATAGGATAGCGAAGCTTAGGGCGAGCCTAGAGGAAGTCCTAAGCAGGACCTCGGAGATAGAGGCTAGGGTGGCGGGCGGCTCGCTAGAGCTACTGGGAGAGCTTAGGTCGGCCTGGATGAGCTATGCAGAGGACCTCGCGGAGCTTAAGGTGGCTGAGTACGCGCTAGGCATTAAGCGGGGAGAGCTAAGCGGGGTGAGGGCTAGGCGGAGGAGGGTTGAGGCTAGGCTTCGCGAGCTCATTAAGCGGGCCGAGGAGCTAGGGCCTAGGGTGGAGACCGATAGGGAGGTGAGGGAGATAGAGGAGGAGATTAGGAGCCTAGAGCTTAGGAGAGCCTCGCTCGGCGACGTGTCGGAGAGCGCTGTCGAGGCGTACACGAAGTACCTCGACGCCTACGAGGAGCTCAGGAGGAGAGCCGAGGAGGTAATAGAGAACAGAAGGAGGGCGCTGGAGGAGCTTAAGAAGAGGGTAGAGGTGTGGAGGAGCAGGCTGCTAGAGGTCGTCGAGAGCGTGAGAGCGTCGTTCAGGGAGTTCCTAGCCGCCGTAGGGGCCGTGGGGGACGTTAGGGTGGTTAACATCGACGACTTCGAGGGGGCTGGGCTAGAGATAGTAGTTGGTTTTAAGGGAGCCGATCCCGCGCCGCTCGACCCCTACCTCCACAGCGGCGGCGAACGAACGACGGCGGTTATGTGCTTCCTCCTAGCCCTTCAGGACCACGTAAAGTCCCCCGTGAGGGCGGTCGACGAGTTCGACGTCCACATGGATCCCGTGAACAGGAACGTAATACTTAGCTTGATCTTCGAGCTCGCTAGGAGGAATAGGAATATCCAGTACATCATCATAACTCCCGGCCCCCTAAGGGAGCTGCCTGAGGACGCTAACGTGATCCTAGTGCAGAAGGTTAGGAGGGTTTCCCTGCCGACGGTCATCGGGAGGCGAGGCCTTGAGGGCCGAGGCTAGGCTTAGGGAGATCTTAGAGGAGCTGCTAGCCGCCCTTAACTCGCCCGACCCCTTCTCCGTAGACCTGCCTAGAGTGCTCAAGGAGCTTGCCGAGCTCCTCCCAAGCCTAAGCGAGTACGGGCTGGAGATGGACGCTGAAGCCCTCTACTACGTCGCCGAGCTGATAGCAAGGCAGGAGGAGTGGGTTAAGGGGAGGTCGGCCCTACTAGTCCTGGGCCCGTTCGTCGCCATGCTGAAGGTGCTGGCGCTAAGCACCAAGGAGCTAGCACAGGAGCTCCTTAAAGCGTGGAACCCGATAGTAGAGCTCGAGCAGGTTACGTTCGCGGACATCCTTAGGGGGCTCGAGTACCTAGAGGAGAGGGGTAAGCCCCTACCCCTCCCCGAGGCCGCGCTGCCGTTAAGCTACGCGGGGTTCGAGCTACTAGAGGAGCTAGGGCTCGTGGCTGGGCCCGAGCTAGAGGAGGCGGTCGGGGAAGTTAGAGAGCTGTTAAGGGGCGAGTTCGAGCGTAGGGGGTACGCGCTCTACCGCGAGGTCGTAGCGTGCGATAGCCTTAGGAAGACGTACCTAAGGGCCTACGCGATCTCACACCTAGCCACTAGCGGGGAGGTAAGCATAGCCATGGACCCGGTGAGCGGGGAGGTGTACGTAACGCCTCCTGGAGAGGGGGAGGTAGTATCCATCGCCATCCCCTTATCGGAGCTAAGCGAGAAGGCTGCACAGCAACGAACTCGTGTAGAGCAGTAAGTTACACCTCACCCTTATACGGGTAGCTATTAGAGCTAGCCAGGCAGCGGCTAGCTTTAGCACTAGCCGCTCAACGCCCTAAACGCGACTCTCTGAGCCGTGCCTTCTAACGGTTTAAAGTCATCACGCCTTCGGCTATCGCTAAGGTAGCCCTACAAGCAGAGCCGTAACGCCCACTATGTCGGTGAGGATGTGAGAAGCGGTCAACGTCGATGACTTCCTCCTCTTTATGAAGATTAAGCCGTAAACGTAGCCTATGGCAAAGGTAGCGATCGTGTGTAGCGAGAAGCCGTGCCATACAGCGAGCGCGAGGGCCTGTATGGGGTTCGCCCTCCTCGCCCCCCAAAGCTCCTCTAGCTTGGTGATGCCAAAGAGCCTCCAAATGATCTCCTCGAAGAAGCTGGCAGTAAAGGGGGCAACGGCGATTAGATAGAGCTTAGAGGGGAGGGGGATCCTAGATACTGCCTCACGCCACACGGCGGCGTAGGCGCTCCAGCCGCCGCTCACAGCGGAGCTGAGAAGCTGGAGACCCCTAATCACCCCCTGGGAAAAGGCCACGAGAAGAAGTACCAAGGCTACCTCCTTAACCCCGACTCCCTGTAATACTCCTTAACAACCTCCCAGCCCCTAACCAGCTTTATCGCCGGTAGCCCAAAGCAGATGTATAGCACTAACCAGTAAAAGCTATAGGTGAATAACGCTGCCATTACCTCCACGCCTATTTCCTCCGGCGATAGCCCTTTCGAGTAAGCCTGGCGAACTGTCAAGCCCGCAATGATCCCTGAGACGATGAAGTTTAAGACGGCTGGTAAGAATAGCAGAGCTAAGACCTTACCTCCCCTCATATCAACCCCCTGCGCGGCTCCTCTAGCCCAATGCTCTAAGCTATGTCTTCTTAAACACTTCCAGCGCTCTGCTGGACATTAGAACGCGCTCTCAGCTTACGAGAATACCTCCGTTTAGACGCCATTACTGTAGTCGATAATCCCCGCAGCGTTAAGGTTTAAGGCTTGCCGATTACCGAGTTGGCGATGTCCAGCCCTTTGAGCGCCCGCCTAGAAGTGCTCGATAACGGCCTTAAGGTGCTCGTCAGGGAGGATCATACGGCCCCCGTTATCTCCTGCTGGGCCACCTACAGGGTCGGTTCGAGGAACGAGCGGCCCGGGATTACGGGCATCTCCCACTTCGTTGAGCACATGCTGTTTAGGAGGACTAGGAAGTTCGCCGACGGCGATATAGATCGCCTAATATCCTCCCGAGGAGGACACCTTAACGCCTTCACGTCCGAGGACGTTACGATGTACTACGAGACGCTGCCTAGCGGCCACCTAGACCTAGCGCTGGAGATAGAGGCCGATAGGATGGTGAACGCGATCTTCGACGAGGAGCTGGTCGAGGCCGAGCGCAGAGTTATACTATCGGAGCGCGAGATGTACGAGAACTACCCGGAGTACAGGCTTGAGGAGCTAGTTAAGGCCACGGCGCTCATAGCCCACCCATACAGATGGCCCGTCATCGGCTGGAGGAGCGACATCGAGGCGATAACCCCGCGCGACCTAGAGGAGCACTACAGAGCCTACTACAGCCCGGCCAACGCGGTGCTGGCGATCGCGGGCGACATAAGAGCCGAGGACGCGTTAAAGATGGTCAGGGAGCGGCTCGGCGCCGTAGAAAGCCGAGGGAGGCCGCCCGAGCCTAGGACTAGGGAGCCGCCCCAGAGGGGCGAGAGGAGGGTCGAGCTCAGGATGCCAGGAAAGGTCAACTACGTGTACATAGCCTATCACGCCCCCCAAGCCTCCTCGGAGGACTTCGCGCCTTTCTTAGTCTTAGACGCCGTGCTCGCGGGGGCTAAGTCGCTCAGCTTGTTCTCCAAGGTATCGTTCGTGAGGAGCGCTAAGCTCTACAGGGAGCTCGTTAGGGGCGAGTTAGCATCCTCGGTCGGCACCGAGGTGAAGCCATCGATAGACCCTTTCCTCTACATGGTTAAGATAACGGTCAGGAGGGGGGCCAATCCAGGCGAGGTTGAAAGGAGAGCACTGGAGGTGCTCGAGGAGTTTAAGGTTAGCGAGGAGGAGGTCAAGAGGGCTAAGAAGCAGGTTGAAGCCCAGCTAGTCTACAGCTTGGAGAGCGCTACCGGTCAAGGGCTTATAATGGGCTTCCTCGAGGCAGTTGCAGGCCTTGAGAGGTTTAACGAGCTACTAAACGAGGTGAGGGGGGTTAAGCCCGCGGACGTGAGGCGCACCGCCTCTAGCTACTTGGTCGAGGATAAACGTACAGTTGGGGTCTTCTACCCGAGATCGGGGTGAGGTAGGTGCTGGAGATCTATAGGGAGAGGTTAGCCGGGGGAGCAGTGCTACTCGCCTCTAAGCGGCCCACCGGCGGTGTATACGCGCTAGGTAGCTTCCCGCTAGGCGCCTACGTCGAGCCTGAGGATAGGGAGGGGCTTCTAGCCCTCCTCGCCGATATGTTGCTCAAAGGCACTAAGGAGAAGAGCGAGGAGGAGATCATGGCTGAGATCGAAGGGCTAGGCTCGACTGCCTGCTTTTCTGCTGGTTACGACTGCTTCATGTTTACCATTAGGACGACTCGCGACGCCTTCTCCGAGGTCGTGAGGAAGGTGTTCGACTATGCGCTAAACGCGGCCTTTGAGGAGGACGAGGTGAGGAGGGCTAAGGAGAAGGCCCTCACCGACCTCAAGGAGCTCGAGCAAGACCCCTCGTTCGTCGCCATGAGGGAGTTTAGGAGGACCCTATTTCCCCGGGAGCACCACTACTCCAAGGTGCTCGCAGGGACCGAGAAGGGCATCGCGAGCATAACGCGTGACGACCTCCTCTCGGTATTCGAGCGCTTAAGCACGAGGGGCGCTATCGTTGCCGTGGTGGGCGAAGTTGAGCCAGAAGAGGCCGCCGCAACGTTCGAGGAGGCCTTGGAGGGGTTAAGTCGCTCCGAACCCCCGCGCCCGAGCCCTCCAGAGCTGACGCGCCCGAGCGAGAACATAACTCGCGAGATTAGGCTCCCGGGGAAGACACAGGCCGTAGTGCTGCTAGGTAGCCTAGCCATGCCCAGGCGCCACCCCGACTACCACAAGTTGCTTCTAGCTAATGACGTCCTAGGGGTCTTCGGGCTCATGGGCAGGCTAGGGAGGAGAATTAGGGCTAAGGCTGGCTTAGCGTACTTCGTGTATAGCGCGATCAAGGCCGAGCTCTACGGGGGCTACTGGGTAGTCCACGGAGGCTTTAACCCAGCTAGGGTGGACGAGGCAGTCAGCATGGTAATAGAGGAGCTCGAAAGGATATCCAAGGAGGGGGTTATGGAGGAGGAACTCAGGAACTCTAAGGGCCACCTGCTCGGCTCCTTCGACGTCATGCTGGAATCCCCAGCCTACCTAGCCTCCCTCCTCCACTTCATCGAGTTCTACAGCTTAGGGCTGGATTACCCCGAGAGGTTCAAGTCCGAGATAGCTGAGATGACGGTCGACGACGTAAAGGAGGTAGCTGAGAAATATCTGAGGCCCGAGGGCTACGTAAAAGTGGTGGTTAGGCCCTAGCTTCTCACCCTAACCTCTTTAATGAAGGTCGCCTTCTCGAGCACCGTGAACTTCCTTATGTGCCTGGGCACCTCTACTACGCCGCAATCGACTATCCTAAGGACCTTGCGCTCGAAGAGCTCCTCAGTGACATCGTCCTCGAACACGAGCTCCCTCACGCCTATGAATATTACGGGGGATTTTAGCTCCTTCAGATCGGCGGCATTTATTGTTAGCCTTTCAACGTGCCTAACAACCCTGGGAACAACCTTCCTCACGGATTTCGGAACGACCCTTACGAGCCTCCTCGTTAACTCGGCTGGAACGAGCAGGATCGAGCTACCTGTCCCAACCAGCGATACGAAGAGCTTGAACGCCTGAGACGCTAGGTAGCCGACGCTCACGTTCATGCTCTTAGCTAGCTCCGAGAGGCTTCTATAGGCCTCCTCGTCTACGCCCCTTATGGTGATGGTCTTCTGCCTGCCCACCTTAGACATACATGTATGACTTATTATACAAGATTTAACTTCTTCTATAAGCCGTAATGGGGAAAGGTCTATAGCCTAAAGTCGAAGGAATTATTTATAAAGATGTAATACTAGTAAAGCAGTGTCAATCACGTGGATAGCAGTCAGGTTCATGGTTAGAGACGTTAAGTTCAGGAAGTTCGTCTCAGCTTTAACCATTCTCGCGATAGCCACAGGTATAGGCGCATTTACTTCACTTAGGCTTGTTAGCGTAGGGACTAAGGTTGCGGCCTCTAACCTAGTAGAGAGCGTGCTAGCGGGCGAGATACTGGTTTACGGCGACGGGCTCTGCGACCTATCTGAACTCGTGGTGAAGGACATAGAGAGGATACCTGGGGTCGAGAGGGTTGTGCCGGTGGTCATGACCTTCGGCTACGGCGAGGGCTCGCTCGTGATAATCCTCGGCGTTAGGGCTGAGGATCTAGACGTGGCCCTATCGTCGCTGACGAGTGGTAGGCTCTACACGCCCGCGGATAGCCGCGTCGTGATAGTTGAGGGCGGATTCGCTAAGGAGAGGGGGCTAGGGCCTGGCTCCACGATGCTCTTAAAGCCTCAGCTAAGCGCGTCCGCCTACATCTACGAAGTCGTAGGGGTGGGCGACATAGGGCTTAAGGTGCAGGAGTTCGGCGCCCTTAGCAGCTACGTGATAGTGCCGCTCGACGAGGTCCAAGAGATGCTAGGGAGGGAGGGCTACGTCACGATGGCCATAATTAAGGTCTCCGACGAGAGCTTAGTGAGCTATGTTGAGGCTTGTATATTGCAAGCCTATCCTGACGCTAGGGTGTTTAGGCGTGAGGAGGTCATGAAGATGGTCACTAGGATACTGTCTGTCCTAGACGGGCTTCTCCTAGCCGTAACCCTCGTGGGACTAGCCGTGGCAATATTTAGCACGTCTAACACGGTCATGACTAACGTTAGGGAGCACGCTAGGGACATAGCCATCCTTAAGGCCATAGGGGCTAGGGAGAGAGACGTCGTATCGATATTCCTCATAGAATCGCTGTTCTTCGGTGCGATAGGCGGAGCGCTAGGGATCGTTATAGGGGTAGTGGGCGCCGACGCTATTAGGGGCGTAGTCAGCTCGCTAGGGTTCTTAGAAGTCCCCCTAGTCGTAGAGCCTAGGCTACTGGTAGCGTGCTACCTAACCGCGATAGCCGTTAGCACCCTCTCGGCCATATACCCCTGCCTTAAAGCGAGTAGGATTAGGCCCATAGAGGTGTTGAAGAATGAGTAAGGCGCTCGAGCTGATAGAGGTTAGGAAGGCGTATAGGGCGGGGAGCCAGGTAATCGAGGTACTTAAGGGCATCAGCCTGTCGGTCGAGAGGGGCGAGCTACTAGTAGTGATGGGGCCTAGCGGGAGCGGGAAGAGCACCCTACTAAACATAGCGGGCACCTTAGACAAGCCCACCTCCGGCCGCGTCATGATAGGGGGCGTAGACGTAACCCCGCTAAGCGAGCGCGAGCTAGCCATCTTCAGGTGCCGCAAAATAGGCTTCGTCTTTCAGTCCTACAACCTTCTGAGGAACTTCACGGCCCTCGAGAACGTGATGATACCCATGCTCCTCTCAGGCCTCTACACGCCTGAGGAGGCTAAGCAGAGGGCTCTAGAGTTGCTGAAGGTTGTAGGGCTTGAGAAGCACGCTAACAAGTACCCCTCCCAGCTAAGCGGCGGACAGCAGCAGAGGGTCGCCATAGCTAGGGCGCTCGCGAATGACCCCGAGATAGTGTTGATGGACGAGCCCACCGGGAACTTAGACGTTAGGTCCTCGGCTAAGGTAGTATCGCTCGTTAAGTGGCTTAACGAGGTGTACGGGCAGACGTTCATGGTAGTTACCCATAACCCCGAGCTAACCGAGATAGCATCTAGGGTCGTCTACATTAGGGATGGGATGCTGTACGAGAACCCGCCCCGCTCGCTGCTAGCGGCTAAGCTCGCGGAGGAGATGAGTAGGGGGGACTACGCTAGGGAGCTTAGGATGTGCCAGGTAAGGCTCCTCGAGGTAAAGCTAGCGAGCCTTAAGCGGCTGGCCAGGTCCGGGAGGATAGACCCCAGGAGCCTAGCCCTCGAGATTAAGGATTTAGAGTCGCGCATTAAGAGCCTAAAGCGGCTGCTTTCTTCGACTTCTAGCTAACGTTATGTTTATATAGATGTAATACAGATATTGCCCCCGTGAGCGGCTGGCGGTTATTAGGGGCTTTAGCGATAGTCCTCCTAGTCCTAGAGGCCTTAGCTAGCGCATCGGCTAATCCCGTCACCTTAGAGAAGGTAGTCGTAAGGAGCTACTCGTTAGACCTTAGCGGGAAGGTGCTCGGCGGCAAGGCTTACGTAAGGCTTACCGTCGAGGCGGATAAGCCGCTATCCTTAGTGGACAGGACGTTTATGGTAGACAGCTTCGACCTCGAGGCCTACGGCGCTAAGCCTGAGGGAGTTTACCGCGATGAAGAGTACCTCGCAATAAGGTGGGCAGACCTAAGGCCCAATAGCAGGCTGAGCCTAGGCTACGTTGCGAAGCTTGATAGCTGCCCGATAGCGGCTCGCGTGAAGTTGCTAGTAGATGGGCGCGAGGTAGCTCCCCGCAGCGAGGGCGACTACTACGTGGTCAAGGTAGCTAGGGGATCGATAGTCCGCTATGGCCTTATGTTATCGAATAGGATGCCAGCGTTTAACGACACGCGACCACCCGTAATAGTCGCCATTACCTGGGTATTAAGCCCGAAGTACCTAGCCCTTATCAGCGCCGACCCAGAGCCCTCCTCTGTGATGATGCTCGGCGAGGACCTAGCCCTTACGTGGGGCATAGTCCTAGAGGATGAGGCGGAAGCGTCCGTGACCTTTAGGGTTAGGGCACTAAACTCCTGGGGAGAGGTGCTACTCCCATCGCCTAAGATCTCTATCTACCTGAACCCAGTAGCGCAGCTCAAGACGGCTAGGCAGGTGGAGGAAGAGCTCAAGAAGTCCCTCGAAGGCCTTAAGGTCGTCGAGAAAGCCGCTAACCTAACAGTGCTAGCCTTAGAGAAGATGGCTAACGCCCTAGAGGACTTGAACGCTAGCCTAGCTGGGTACATTCCGATGCTGGAGAACGCGTCGCGCAAAGCTAGGGAGGCAGCCGAAGCCCTTAGGAAGAGCTCGAAGCTAGCGTTTAACGCTAAGGAGGAGCTCGGGAGAGCTCTCTCCGCCGTGGATGACCTAGAGGAGTACGACGCTAAGCTCGCCCGCTATGAGGCGGCCGTGAACGAGGCCCTAAAAGCGCTCAATAAGCTAGAGGAGGTTAGGAACAAAAGAGAAGGCTTTGAAGAGGAGCTTCCGGGCCT
Organism: uncultured Thermofilaceae archaeon; assembly: GCA_964489665.1. Lineage (GTDB taxonomy): Archaea > Thermoproteota > Thermoprotei > Thermofilales > Thermofilaceae > CAZAZN01. The sequence goes on along the minus strand of CAZAZN010000028.1, from coordinate 5,108 downwards.
TAACGGTACCACAGTCTCGGACCTCGATCAATACCTCAACGGGCTTGACCCTTTGGAGAGGATTAGGGCCCTGCTACTGCGGATAAAATCAGATATAGCCGAGGCTAGGGAGGCTTTAGCCATAGCAAAGAAGGCTAAGAAGCAGGCATCTAAGGCCGCCAAAGCCTTAGAGGAGCTCGGGAAAGGGCTTGGCGAGGCCGCTGATAAGATGGAGGAGCTGGCTACCGCCCTTAACGGCTCCGCTGGCTACCTAAGGAGGATATCCTACAACATCTCGGCCCACCTAGGGGAGCTTAGGAGTAGGATGGCGCAGCTAAGCAAGGGGTTAGAGGAGCTTAAGAAGCTTAAGGTGGAGCTGACGGATAGGCTAGAGGAGGCTAAGGCCGAGAGAACGGCCCTTGAGGAGCTTCAAAGGCTTTACCACGGCGAGGAGCCACGCGTGGTAGTAGACGGCAGGGAGTATAGGGGTAAGGTGCTTAGCGACCTAGTCGAGGTGAGGCTACCCCCGATAAAGCTCTACAGCCGCGGGGAGGTGAGCTGGGAAGAGCCAGCGCGCGGCATGGCTTCGGAGGGGTGGGGGCTCGAGTACCTCGCGGTAGTCGTAATCTCAGCCCCTATCATCGCCTCAGCGGGCCGCGCCGCTAGGAGGAGGCATAGGTGCGACGAAATCCTAGAAGCCCTAGATGAGCTGTCGGAGGAGCTCGAGGAGATAGCTAAGCTGAACTAGGCGTCACTCTATCCTCTTCCTCCCGCACTTCCTCGAGCGCTCGTACAGTTCTCCGGCAACCCTCACTATCTCCTCTACCGATTCTATCCTCGCAACTAGCTCCTCGGGGAATGCTGAGTAGCCTAGGTTAGCTCCCGCTAGGGAGCAGGCCATCGACGCGATGCTATCAGTATCGCCCCCAACGCAGATAGCGGCAGCCGTTACCTTTACTGGATCGTCGCCAAATCTAACGAAGCAGTATATTGCCGTCAGGACAGACCTATGCGCCTCAACCCCGTTCCCTAGGGCTGACGCTACCTCCTGGGGAGAAGCGTCGATTAGCTCCGGTATCCTCCTTAATCGCTCCTCATAGACCTCCCCCCACCTTCTAACCTGCAGTAGCTCCTCTACCAGCTCTAGCCCCCTTACACCCTCTAGGGCTAATAGCTGAGCCATGGCCATCAGCACGGCTCCCTCCCTGCCGAGCTCGTGGTAGTGGGTCACCATGGCCTGGTATTCCGCCGCCTTAGCGACCTCGTCCAGCGAGTCGAAAAAGGCAGCTACGGGCGCGACCCTTATCGCAGCCCCGTTACCATAGCTGTTAACCCTTGGGCTAACCTTCTCCCAGCTCCTACAGGCCAAGACCTCGGACAGCACGGTCGTCGTGGTGTAGCCGTAGCCCCTCTCTGGGCTATACAGGTTAGCGCCGTAGGCTAACCACTCAGCGAACTCGGACCTCACGATACCACAGCTAACGGCTAGGTGCCTTGCGAGTATCAGCGTCATCTCCGTATCGTCGCTGTAGGGCGCTTCATCGGCGCCAGCTGGCTTGAGGATTTCGGCCCCTAGCTCCCACTCCTCCCTTGGCTGAGGCCACTCGGTCTCCCAGCCTAGGGCGTAGGCGTCGCCGAAGGCTACTCCAACCAGTAACCCTACTACTTTATCCTTGTTAACCATGCCCTCTACTCGACGTACCTTACCTCTAGGGGCCTCTTTCTGAGCGCCTCCTCGACCTCGGCGAGCTTAGGCGAGCTCCAAGCTCCGGGCCTCGAGCACTTGAGGGAGGCCGCGGTTGAGGCGAGCTTAGCCGCGTCCTCTAGGCTTAGGCCCTTGACCATGAGCCCGTAGATCATGGCGCCCATGTAGGTGTCTCCTGCGCCCGTCGTATCCACGACTTTAACCTCGAAAGCTGGGACTTTCAGGATCCTACCCCTGTAAGCCACGTAGGAGCCCTCCTTACCCACGGTGACGCATATCACCTTATCTGGGTAGCTGCTGGCGAGCTGCCTAGTAGCGGTTAGTGGATCGTCGGTCCCTACCAGGGCTAGCGCGCACTCCTTAGAGGGCATCGCGAGGTCCGAGAGCTCAAGAGCCCTGAAAATCTCCTCACGAGTTAGCCCCCAGATCGACATAACTTCAAGGCGCTGTGGTATGCTACAGGCAATCTTAAGACCCCTCCGCTTAGCCTCCTCCATGGCCCACAGCGCCGTGTCGGCGAGGTACGTATCCGTGAAGAACACCTTAGCTGTAGCCACGTAGTCCACGTCCACTTCGCTGGGCTCGAGGGATAAGGTATCCTTGTTGAATAGGATGAAAGCCCTCCTCTGCTCCTCGTCGACTACTATGACGAGGGACGGGCTCTTACGCCCCTTCCTGATGATAATCCTGCTGGTATCTACACCCTCCTCCCCGAGCCTGGAGAGGATCCACAAGCCCTCTGGGTCGTCCCCTATGACGCTTATGATCCCGCACCTAGCGCTGAGGTGGCTTAGGCACACTGCGACGTTAGCTGAGGTACCTCCCTCCCTCAAGTACTCTGCCTTAACGACCGACGTGCCCTCGTGGTAGGGGAACTTGTCGACTATGACGATCCTGTCTATCGCGCACGCTCCCAGGCAGACTACGTCGAGTGCCTTCTCTCCCACGATCTCACGACCTCGATGAACCTCCTAACCTTTTCTAAATCCTTTTTCCCCGGGTAGAGGTCGAGCTGCGTGCAAGCGTCGACGCCGGCGGGCCTCACGTACTCGAGCGCTCTCACCACGTTATCCGGGTTTAGGCCGCCAGCCAGTATGACGGGCTTGGGGCTTCGCTCGACGATAGCGCGGCTAACGTCCCAGTTATGCGTCCTGCCCGTGACCCCCGTCCTAGCCCCGATCTTAGTGTCTAGTAGGAGGTAGTCTACTAGCGGAGCCCTAGCTAGAGCGCGCTCGTACTCCGCCTTATTCTCCTCCCACCCTCCAGGCGTGATGAAGATCGAAAGCATCAGTTCCTTCTCTGGTAGCCTACGCTTAATCCCCACGAGACCCTCGCCGCCAAAGTCGCTTATCACGTGGACTATGTCGGGATCCACCTCCCTAACCATCTGGTATAGCTCGTCTAGGTCGTCGGTGAGGGGCATTAGGACCCTCTTAATCCTCCCCTTGACAGCCCTGAAGATCTCCTTAACGACGTCTAGGGTTGTCCTCTCAAAGACTTCCCTCCACTTAGGCATGCTCAGGAGGGCGCGTAGCCCGCTGAACTTCTCGCCGAGGACCGTGATGCCTAAGTGGTCAGCGCCGGCTTCAGCTATGGCGAGCGCATCCTCAAGCTCGTAGTAGGTGTAGATCTGAACTATGACCAAGCTCACACCACCAGACCTAATTGGGACGAGACTCAAAGGCGTTTCCCCTTAGTTTAAATAAACCTTTTAGCGTTAAGCCCTAAGCCGTTAAAACAACTTGAGAGTTGTTTATTTAAAGAGAAAAGACAATAACCTCCGCTGGAGACGTGCCATAGCATGCCGTCTAGGACCCCGTTTACGAGGCTTGCCTGCAGTAGCCCCTCAGACCTGTTCTTCGGCAAAGCCTCTAAGCCACTTAGGTACGGGCTAGGATTAGAGGTCGGCACCGGCTTCGTAGTCCCCGAGATTAAGTACTTCCCCCGCAGGGATAGGCTGGGATCGAAGGACGCCCTCAAGGAGGAATACTTGGAGATAACGCGCGCTGCTATCCCGCGCCGTTAGCTTAGGGGTTGACGCCCTACAGCTCGAGACAGAGCTGCCCCATGTGGCTACCGTCGACCACCGCCTTGAGGCTGAGATCATAGAGGAGCAGAAGGCTCTTCTCGAGAACTACCACTCCGAGTACGGGATTAAGCTCGGGCTAAGGGTTACGCTAGCCGATATCAGGAACTTCCAGGATGCCAGCGAGTTTAACGACGACTTCGACGTGCTCATCGAGTCGTTCGAGGTAGCTGCTGAGTCGGGAGCTGACGTCCTATCCATCGAGTCGTTCGGCGGGAAGGAGGTGGTGAGCTACGCGCTGGTTAGGAGCGACCTGGAAGGCGTGATATTCGCCACCGGAGTCTTAGCGAGCATAGACGTAGAGAGGTTGTGAAAAAGAATAAGCGAAGCTACTAGAGGCAAGGTCCTGCTAGGCGGCGATACGGGATGCGCACACGCTAACAGCGCGATGATGCTGGCAAGTGGATTTAAAGCGCAGGTTAATACCCCACGTGCTAGCGGCCCTTGTGAGAGCGGTAGCCGCCGTGAGGACACTTGTATCCTACGAGTGCGGGGCTACGGGTCCTGGCAAGGATTGCGCTTACGAGAACGTGTTCGTTAAGGCGGTGACGGGCTATCCGATCCCAATCCTAGGCAAGCCGAGCGCCTGTGCTTACACAAGCCTTGTAGGAAACATAACTATGGTGGTATGTAACTTACGGTCTAACGAGAGCGTTGAGAATGTTAAACTGTTCGGGGCTCAGCCCCCTAGGTGTTCTTAGAGATATTATACTATGACACTGAGATGTTTAACGCCGCTATCAAGATGGGGGCTTAAGGAGAAGCCAGCGAAGATTCTCGTGGGATCTGAGAGGCTTCGCGATCCGCAGACCCTGGTATTAGCCCCCGATAGTGCAGTAAGAATAGCAGAGGAGATAGTTAGTCATAAAAGTTACACAAAGCGGATCGTAGCTGCCGCCTCTAAAGCCCTTGAAATCATTAGGGAGAACCAAGGAAAGCTTGCCCTTCCGATGTCCGAGAAAAGGTACGTTAGCAGGTTTCAAGAAATAATGGAAGGACTTAAAGAGAAAGGTTCTTAACATAAAAAGACTTATCGATATCTACAAGTAAAGAGCTAGAGGCTTTAATCCTAAGATTTATGAGCTTTCTTAATACAAAATTGCCAGTTTTGAATATATACGCGCCTGGTGATAATTGATAATTTAGTAATTAGCCGCTTAATCTTAACTTAATACTTTTCTTGTTTATAGCATGGTTATATATTTAAAAATTCAACAAAATTAGATAAGTATGAATTAGTCGAATATTATTCTGAAGTATAACATATTGTATTTATTTCATAGCTATTACGTAATTAAATGCGAATCTTCTTTGTTATTTTTTATCATAAATATGTAT
>CAZAZN010000027.1:0-22047 GCA_964489665.1 uncultured Thermofilaceae archaeon | reverse complement strand
GGGTATGACCCAGGGTATACCCGGAGTCATACCGGCGCGCTCACGCTACTGTAGCGAAAGCAGGTGCTTAGTTTAGTTCAGGTGCCCTAGGTGCAGGATCGCGTGGGTGGCTAGCGAGAGCTAGGTGATGAGCGTGACTATAGCGAGGGTTGTGGGGAGGGGTAGGAGGGCTAGGGCGCTGGTGTTGCAGGGCGCTGGGGCTAGGTGATGTAGGGCTGAGGTTCGCGGAAAGCTAATAGTGACGCTGGATAGATAACTGTGGTAGATGCCCAAAGAGATGACGAGGATGCTTATTCATGAGCACTTCCACCTAAAGCTAAGGGCTGGGAGGAGATCAGATGTCAAGAACTTACTGAGGAAGCTCCTGCTCGGCTACACACAGTACTTCTCTTACGACCTCCTAAACAGCGAGGGCAGGAAGGTATTCGAGGAGATGGCTAGGATGCTCGTACACGAGCACCCCTACCTAAAGCCAATGGTCGTCAGAGCCAGGAGGAAACCGACTCTAGAGAACGTCCTCAAGATAGCTAGGCTCGTGCTGGGCGAGGAGGCCGACCAGCTACCCTTAATAGCCGTGCAGGGCCCATACGTAGACGAGCTACTCCGGAGTGATGAGCTAAGCGGCTCTACCCGAGCAGTGAGGAAGCCGGCCGAAACTGACCTCCACTAGTTTAGCTAGCTGCCCTTCTCTCCTACCCCTAGAACCCTTTACTCGAACGTTAGCTCCTTGACGCCCTCTAGCTCGAAGTAGAGTATTGCTGCCTTCTTTAGCTTTAGGACCTTCTTGCCGTCCTCCTCCTCTATGTCGTAGGTTACGACTATCTTCATGGGGGCTTCGCTTATGCCCTCTGCGTTAATGTACTCTATCAGCTTGTTGACAGCGGCCCTCCACAGCTCGGTGCTCCTAGTCCTATCAACGCCCTTCTCCTTCTCCATCCTGGATAGGACGGCGTAGTAGGCCCTCCTGAGATTGTATATGGCGCTCCTGGAGCTGGGGCTTATCGGGGTCTGTATCGTGTTCTCCATGAGGACTAGCTTGAGAACGCCCTCGGTCTCCCTAACGCTCCTGCCAAGCCTCTCGATGTATATCCTAGCGACCTCGGGGAAAGCCTTCTCCTTAATGCCCTTCTCTATGGTCTCAACGCACTTGGACATAAGGTTGAATAGCTCCTCCATCCTGCCCCCTATCCTAAACTAGACAATGTGGGATTAATCTTTTACCGCCTGAATTAGCCTTAGGGTCGCTAGGGCTACCGTGTAGCTAACGCCGAGCTCGGCCGCTAGCTTGAGCGGCTTAACCTCGCCGTGCTTAACCACCTCTAAGGCCCTGTCCACGAGCTGCTGCGGCACCTGCCTGACCGTAACCCTGCTCCTCTTAGGGACGGCTACTATCCACACGCCCCCTAGGTTAGCGCAGAAGACCCTCCCCTTCCTAGCTGGCTTTAACGCCTCGAACTCGCCTCGTGAAGGCCTAGCCCTGAGAACCCTACCCTCCTTCTCGACGACGCCGAGCCTAGCTAGGCTCCAAACGGCCGTCTTGAGCAACGCGCTCCTAACCCCGAGCCTCTCCCTTAGCTCGCCTACCTCGATCCTCCCCCCAGCCGAGTATATCTCGTAGATGAAGGGTAGGAGCCAGGGCTTAGCCCTAAGGGCCCTCTCGAGAGCTCCGGGCATCCCTCACTCTTCCTCCCACTCCTCCTCCTGTATCTCCTCGACTATCTCCCTGCGGTCCTCCTCGGTCTCTAGCTGGTCCACTATCTTCTCGGACTCCGATAGGTACTTGACTATGAGTACGTCTCCCCGCTTGACCCTAAAGGTCGCGTAGGGCGGCATGACGTACCACTCGCCGTTGCGCCTAACGGCTAGCACCTCTATACCCCTCTTAGAGTAGCCTAGCTCTAGCAGCGTCTTCCCCTCGTCCTCGCTATCCATCTCTATCACGCTAATCCTCTCCCACGTCTCATCGAGGACATCGGCTATCAGGGGGTGGGGCTCTAGACCTGAGAGGAGGGGCTCGACCATGCTGGCCGCCGCATCCGCTATGGTCTCGCTCGCGCTAGCTATCCTCAGGACCCCTACCTTCTCCCTACTGCTCAGCTTATTGGCCTCGAGGAACTCTAGCTCGAACCTGTCGAACATCGCGTCCACGTACTCCTCGAGCTCGTAGACCTTCTCAGCGAGCTCCTCGCTCTTCGCCATCAGCGCAGTGAACGCTATGTCGACCATGACGGAGGAAGTATTCCACATCTGCACCAGCATGTCGAACACGTTACCGTACCTCTCGACCTCCGGCCCCTTCCTCCTCCTGAACGGTAGGCCTAGGTAGCTGAAGAGGGCGGATAGCGCCCCCCTATCGCCCTTAACGATTATGACGTCGCCCCTCGCTAACCTAGTGGACGGCTGGGGCTCGAACTCGAACTTCCCGCCCCGCCTGAGCACGACGACGTCTATCACGACGCCTAGCTCGTTCAGCACCTCCGCTATGCTCCTACCGGCTAGCTTGCCGTCCACCTCCAGCCTAGCGAGTATCTCGTTCGACTCGAGCAGGCTTAGCGCGACCTCCCTCGGTATCGAGACCTTCGATAACGCCATCTTAGCTATCTCGGCGGCGGCGTCGGATATCATGTTGGTAGCCGTAGCTATCCTGAATATGCTCACCATCTTCTCGGCGTCGCTAACGCTCCTCGTCGCCAGGGCGGCCTGCATCGTTAGCAGTATGTCGGTCGAGTCGACCTCCTTCTCTAAGTCGAGCACCTCGCGAGCTAGGGCGGAGTCGCCGAATACGACTGAGGAGAAGGCTAGGTCGATCATTAGGCAGGACAGATCCTTCATCTGCTTGAGCAGCGTCTTAACCGGAATAGGCTTATACTCCAGCGTTGCCAACTTAGATCGCAAGTTCTGAGTAGGCGGGAGGAATATAGCCTTATCTCCTGTATTATTTAACATTCACACATTTATGAATTCTTCACAAATATGTGAATCACAAATATGTGAATTATTCACATATTTGTGAGTGATAACCTTTTAGCTGGGCTAGCCCGGCTAGCCGCGATGCCGGAGCTGGTGTCATTCGAGGAGTTTAAGCGCCTCGACATACGGGTTGGCAGGGTTAAGTCGGCTGAGAAGATCCCGGGCGCTAAGAGGCTGTTGCTGCTTAGGGTCGACGTGGGAGGCGAGGAGAGGCAGGTCGTCGCGGGCTTAGCCGAGTACTTCGAGCCGGAGGAACTCGTGGGGAAGAGCATCGTGGTTGTCGTCAACCTGGTCCCCAAGGTGATTAGGGGGTATAAGTCGGAGGCGATGCTGCTGGCGGCGGTCTGTGACGGTAGGCCCGTGCTCATAGTGCCTGAGGAGGAGGTCCCGCCGGGGACCCCCGTGGAGTAGACTCCTTTACGGGTATCATCAGTAGACCGGCTATGGGTACTGCGGAGGTTATGGCTATTGGCGTGAAGCCGAGCAGGAGGCTTACGACGGCTAGCGCTACGAGCACTATTATCCACCTGGTCTTAACCCACGCTGGCATCGGGGCTAGCTCCGAGTCCTTGATCAGCCTATAGCCGAGGTAAGCGACGACTATGTTCGCTACCGAGGAGGCTAGGAGCTTGGCGTAGCCGGTCGTGGCTAGCACACCTATTATCCTGGGGAGCCCCGGTATCAGCGAGCCGAGGAAGGCTATCAGCAGGCCCTTGAAGAAGTAGAGGAGCAGTAGGGCGGCTACGTGCTTGAGCGCTCCCAAGGCCCCTAGGATCAGTATTAGCGCTCCACCTACCTTGACGAGCAGCCTCCCTATGTCCTCTAGCCCTATCCCCGGCATCTCCCCCTTTTCTTAAGGCTCCTTTTCGATAAAAACATGGCTACCGGTTGGTCTCGTTTAATCAAAGAACTCCAGAAGGCTCGCCCCGAAGGGCTTGTAGCCGCCTGGGTAGTGTAGGTAGAGCCTAGCCTCGGGGAATAGCCTCCTAACCCTCTCCAGCACCCTAGGGCTATCGTCGTGGACTTCGACCACCTCAAGCCCTTCCCTAACGGCTAGCCTCGAGAGCTCCTCGACCTTAGCTACGTAGTCCGGTCTCCTATCCCCATCTCTCCTCATCACGAGCCAATCCACCCGGCTAACGCCGAACCTCCTAAGCTCCTCTAGGGTCGCCTCCCTAAGCCTCTCAGGCCTACCCGTGTATACGACTATAACGCCCTCTCCCGCCCTCTCCTCAAGTAGCTTAATGCCTATCCTCCTAGGCCTATCGAGCCTTAGTAGCTCCTCGCTGAAAAACAGCCTCCAGAACTCCTCGGTCAGCCTAGCCCTCCTCCCCTCGACAGCGCCCCGCTCCAGCCCTGCTAGCCTAGCGGCCTCGGCTTGCCTAGCCGATACGTTAACTAACACCCCGTCGATGTCGAACACGAAGGCTCGCTTACGATTCATCCTCACAGCTCGGGGGCGTGCTCCCTCGCGTATCCCGCGACTAGATCCGCTAGCTGAAGCCCCCTAACCTTCGCGCTACTCTTCATCTTAACGTCTACGCTGTGTCGCCCGACTGCGGCTCTAACGGCTTTCCTCAGCGCTGCCAGGCTTACCGGCCTCGTCGAAGACCACTACCACGGAGTCTAAGTCTCCCGGAGCTTTACTCATAACGGCCTTAACGAGCTCGTGGGCTAGCTTAATCCTAGCCTCAGCTCCGCGGAAGACGTGGGATCGCACGTGGTCCACATTGAACTCCCTCCGAATGACGTTGATCGCCCTCCTCACTAGTGCTAGGCCTCTCCTGCGTGCTACGACGTACTTTAGCTCCCTAGCCCTATCCATCCTCAGGAGCTTAGCAATCTCCTGGGCTACGCCTCTGCCAAGCTGGTAGTAGGAGGCGCCCTTAGGTATGACTTTTCAGACACAGGCTAGTACGAATACGTTGCAGGGCGCTGGCACGCCGCTCTCGTCGACATAGGCGATCAGCTTCACGGGGCGAGATTTAAATCGTCGAGGACTTTTCTACTTAGCGGGGGATGAGGAGCGGGGATGCCCCCCGCTAAGGGGGTCGAAGTACCGCTCGATCCCCCAGTACCCCTCCCTTCTTATACCGCTTCTCGACACACAATATCGATGGGGAGGCTTCCGGTTAGCAGGATCTGGGCTTGGGGGCTGGCGAGCCTAGCGGCTACGCCGCCCGCGTTCGCCCTCGGCCTATTCCTAGCTAAGGTGCACACGATACTGCTGCCGCTCCTCCCGACTCTCGCAGTCTACCCGTCCTTCCTGCTGATGGTGGTTAAGAACAGGCTTAGGGAGGCCGTAGCGCTGGTGCTGGCCTGGGCCCTAATCCTAACGGTGCTGATGGCCTACGCCACTACGGCTTACGGGGAGGGGCTTGGGGGCCTAGTAATTAGGGGCGAGGCCTACAGGGACGAGATGTTTGAGTGGATTAGGACGGGGCTAGGCCCTGAAGGCGACCCGAGGCTGTTTCTGGTTCCGAAGATTAAGGAGATAGTAATATTCTCGGCGGCAGCTCTGGCGACGGCTGGCTTCGCAGCCCTCCTAATGGGCGCTGTACTCTTGAACTACATGAACTACTACGTCGGCTGCCTGCTACTGCACGCAGTCCCCGGCGCCGAGATAGCGGTCGCGCTGCTCTCCTGGCCGATCTACGCGATAATCAGGGTCCCCGGCTACGTGTGCCTAGGCACAGCCCTCTCTAGGCTCACGGTGAACTTAGTTAGGGAGAGGAGGCTTAAGGCAAGCGAAGTAAAGAAGCTCCTCTATATCGCGGCTGTGCTTATAGCCCTGGACTTCCTGTTGAAGGGTACCATGGCTAACGCGTTCTACCAGCCTATGCTCAAGCAGCTGACTAGGGTTTAGCCTCGATTAGGACCTCCCTACGCCTCCCCGTATCCCTAAGCTTAACGTAGAGGATCCTTTTCTCCCGGTCGTACAGGTAGCCCTCGCCCTCCTCCTCTAGGCTGCTAAGGGGCTTAAGCTCCACGCCGTCCTCCACAACTCGGCGAGACTCCTCGGCGCGGTGGTCTGCGAACACGATGAAGCGGCGCCTCGGGGCGTACCTGCCCCTCCTTTCCCCCACGACAAACCTGAAGCCTCTCTCGAGCGGCTCGTACCTGAACTCCGTGAGGCAGTACTCGCCGTCCCTATACGCTAGCGTCTCCCCGTCGTCCTCGTACAGGGTTAGCGAGCTAGCGCTCTCACCCGGGTAGACGTGGAGGTACAGGGGATCTGGGTCCCTCTCGCCGACGTACAGCATGTCGGGCCACATGGGGAGTATAGCGCCCGCCCTCACGAACACTGGGACCTTCTCGAGCGGCGCTTCGACCGCGAAGTAGCCCGGCCCCTCGTAGACCTCGTCGCTCCAGAAGTCGTACCACCTACCCCTAGGCAGGTACACCTCCCTAGACCTAGCGCCCTCCCTCAGCACCGGCGCGACCAGCAGCCAGCCTCCGAGCATGAACTCGTCGTCGATATCGTACGTCTCCTCGTCGTCCTCGAACTCGAAGAGCAGGGGCCTCACCACCGGGTAGCCCCTAACGTAGTGCTCGTAGAACAGGTTGTACATGTATGGTAGCAGCCTGTACCTGAGCCTCAGCACCTCCCTTATTATGCGCTTAGCCCTCTCCCCGAACATCCAGGGCTCGTGGTCGTAGGTGCCGATCGACTGATGATTCCTACACAGCGGAAAGAACGCCTCGACCTGGTACCAACGGACCAGCAGCTCGGCGGTGGGCCTACCGACGAAGCCGCCGACGTCGGAGCCCGCGAACGGTATCCCGCTAAGCCCTAGCCCGAGGACCATCGGTATCTGGAGCCATAGGTGTAGCCAGTTGGACCTGTTATCGCCGGTCCACTTAGCTGCGTACCTCTGGATCCCGGCGAACCCAGCCCTAGTCAGCACGAACGGGCGCCTGCCGGGCCTGAGCCTTAGTAGACCCTCGTAGGTCGCCTGGGCCTCCAGTAGGGCGTAGACGTTGTGGACCTTAGCGTGGGGCCCGTCGGCGTGCACCACCTCCTCGTCCATAGTGCCCGTGGGGGTGGCGAATATCGAGGGCTCGTTCATGTCGTTCCATATGCCAGCTACCCCCGCCTCTACGAGCACTTTATGGAGGTCCCCCCACCACCTCCTAACCTCCGGCTTCGTGAAGTCTGGGAAGGCGCACAGGCCTGGCCACACCCTGCCGACGTACAGGTCGCCGTTAGGGTACTTGCAGAAGTAGTCGTTAACCACCCCCTCCCTGAACGGCCCGTACCTAGGGTCCAGCTTAATGCCGGGGTCGACTATCGTCACGACCTTAAACCCCATCCTGGCGAGCTCCTCGCACATCCCCTTAGGGTCTGGGAACCTCTCCTCATTCCAGGTGAACACCCTGTAGCCGTCCATGTAATGTATGTCGAGGTAAATGACATCGCACGGTATCCGCTCCTCCCTATACCTCCTGGCGACCTTAAGCACCCTGCTCTGGGGGTAGTAGCTATACCTGCATTGCTGGTGCCCGAGCGCCCAGAGCTGGGGCAGCGGCATCCTCCCGGTGAGCTCCGTGTAGCCCTCCAAGACCTCCTTGACGCTCGGCCCGTAGATGAAGTAGTAGTCCAACTCCCCGCCCTCAGCCTCGAAGCTGTAGTACTCCTCTGAGCTGTGGCCCATGTCGAACACGGCTCTATAGCTGTTGTCGAATAGAATGCCGTACGCTCTACCCTTCCTGAGCGCTATAAAGAACGGCACGTTCAGGTACAGGGGATCTGTGTCCTCCTTATAGTCGAAGGAGTCGTAGTTCCACATAACGAGCCTCCTCCTACGCTTGTCCAGCTTGCCCGCCTTCTCGCCGAACCCGTAAAAGTGCTCGTCCGGGAACAGCTTCTTTAAACACCTAACTCTATAGCCCTCCCACTGCGATGGAGCCCAGCTAGGGGGCTTGTAGTCGGCGCACACAACTTCGCCGCTAGGATCTAGGAACACGACCCTACACGGCCTCTTCTCGACCCTAACCCTCAGAGCGGGCGTCGAGAGCTCGATGAAGCCCTCCTTATCCTCAACCGAGAACTCAACCCTCTCGACGACCTCCTTGACTACCGCGTAGGACCTCTTCTCAGGGAACTCCCCGTCGGGGGCTAGCCTAACCCTAATGATCTTTGGGGATACCACGTAAATTCTCAAGCTAGCCCTACCACACCTAACCTCGAGGAAGTTATCTCTAACCTCGTAACCCTCAACGGGCCCCAGCTCCTCGAACTTAGCCTCTTCGACTTCGCCTGGAATCGGGAAGTAGCCTCTAAGCGCCTTAACGAACTCGTGGAGGTTAGGGAGGAGTGCCCTAAGGGAGTTACCCAGCATGAGGGGCAGCCTAATAGGCTCCGACACATGCTACTAAGCGAGCCGAAGTAAATAAGCGAACCTACGGGAAGAGGTTCCTTAAGGCTCTGGGGAGGATCGAAAGCACTATCGAGCGGGTATCCCTCCGGTCGAGGTAGAGCTCAGCTACGGCCCTCCTGATGGCCGGATCCCTCAGCAGCCTCCCGGACCTAACGGCGCCCCTCCTGAATAGCTTTAGGATAAGCTTCTCTAGTCTAAGCCTCCCATAGAAGGACCTCCTAAGCCTCGAGAGGTAAAGCCCGCTCATCCCTCTAAGCGTAGCTCTGCCCTTAAGGTAGGCAGCGGCGGCCTCAGCCGCCATCCTCCCAGCGGTCATCGCGAACCTTATGCCCTCGCCCGTCAGCGGGGCGACGTGGCCCGCCGAGTCTCCGGCCAGCATCACCCTGCCTCTAGCCACCCTAGACAGCGGGCCGACGAGCGAGACGGGAGCGTATTCGACCCTAGACACCGTCCTAAGCTCGCACGCCTCCAGGACCCTTCCCAGGTATCCGCCTAGGCCCTTAGCCTTAGACGCGAGCGCCCCTACTCCGACGTCTAGGTGGCTGGACTTCGGGAAGATGTAGGCGTAGCCGAACGGCGAGTAATCCCCTCCGAGCAGTATCGTGTTAAGGCCTCGTTCGGCGAACCTGCCCGTCGAGGCTGCCTTAACCTGCGCGGCGAGCCCTAGCTCGTCCGGCCTAAACCTTCCCCTAATCCGGCTACCCACCCTAGAGTAGGCTCCGTCGGCTGCTACGACTACCCTAGCCCTAAGGCTCCCGTCTCGGCAGACTACTACGGCGCTACCCTCCTCTTCACGCACGTCGAGCACGGCGGTCCCGGTTAAGACCTCACCTCCACGCCTCCTAACCCTCCTAGCTAGGTGCTCGGCGAGCTTCGTCCTATCCACGTTGTAGCCCACGACCTCGTCGAACTCGATCACCCACTCCCCGCTCTTAGCGATCAACCTAGCGCCCCTCACCGGGAACTCCGCCACGTCCTTCGAGATCTCGAACTCCTCGAACGTCGAGATTGGCACGTAGCCGCCGCACAGCTTATCCTCGTTAGGCCTAGCTCTCCTCTCGAGGACTACGACCCTGAACCCCTCCTCGGCCAGCTTCTCAGCGCAGGACAGCCCGGCGGGCCCAGCTCCCACGACTACTGCGTCTAGCAGCTCGCCCAATGGTCTCACCGCCGAGCACGGTTTAGGTATAGCTCGACAGCCCCCCTTGGGGCGTCTAGCACGGCCCTCACCCTATTCAAAATCCCCCTACCCAGCAGGCTCTTAGTAGCTAGGGGAAATGTGTAGACCTTACACTCGAACTCAACACCGCCAAGCTTTACGATAGCCCTTGAAGCCCTAAGCTCCACCGAGTAGCCGCCCGCTATGACGCCTAGAGCCCCCTCATAGCTCTCGTAGAGGTTTAACCCCAGCCTAAGGTACTCGTCAATCGCGAGGAGTAGGTCTCCTGAAAAGCCTGTGTCTACCTTAGCCTCCACCTCGATCGATCGCCGCCTGGTAGGCGTATAGACCCTTACGACGACGCATGGCATCGGAGGTCTTTCACGCTCGCTATAGTAGCCCCTGACTACTGGATCTCCACGAGCCCCCAACCAAGCTCCACCTTTAACCTCTCCCTCCTCTCCCTGGAGAGTTTCTCAACTATGCCGTGCTTAGCCTCAGACCCCTCTACGGCCCTCGCGGCCTCCTCCAGCGTGTCAAAGACGCCCAGCACCCTACCGCCAGCTACGGCCACGTACCGCCCCTCGTGGGATTTCAGGAGCTTTTCCCGCACTTCGGCGAACGCCCTCCTGTTAGCTCTAGCTTCCTCGTCTATCTTCCCGAGCTCGGCTAGGATGACAGGCCTTATCGAGAGCCAGAGCCTTAGCGCCTCGTTGATCGCCTCGCCGATCTTAATGCCCCTAAGCGCGGCTACCGCCTTAACCCTCCTGTAGAGCTCCCTATCGACCCCCCTAATGCTCAGCACCTGCGAGCTCATCGTATTACTTGTCATACATGTAGTATTTTAACCCTTGCAGAGTCGTCGTGGTGCGAGCGGTAATGAACCGACGCCTCAGTGCCGCGTGGAAGTACATACTCCCTAGCTCTTAGCTTGGTGGAGGAAGAACTACACGAATGGCTGGGCTTAGCGTTAACGAGCTACCTAGCTGGAGGTTTTTCAAAGGGTTTGCTTTTTGGCTTATGTGTCGTCTAAGGCGTATCTGTGGACGGGCTTAGCGGGGATAGCTATAGCCTGGGCCGCCGTGTGTGCGTCCATAGCCCTCTCGCCCCAGTTTAGCTGGCAGGCAAACGCTCTAAGCGATCTAGGACACTCGGTTAGGAGCGTGGTAGCCCCGATCTTCAACTTCGGCCTAGCGCTAGGGGGAGCGCTCCTCCTCCTCTACGCCGTCGGCTACCTACTTCCCCGCGCCAGGCTATCAGGGATGTTAATGGCCGTCGCCGCCTTCGCGCTACAGCTCGTCGCGGTGTTCGACGAAGTGTACGGGCGATTACACTTCCTCGTCTCGATATTCTTCTTCACTATGCTCCTAGCCGCACTTCTAGCCTACGCGCTAGAGAGGAGGAGCAGGCTGGCATTAACCTCCTTTCTCCTTGGGATCTCCACTTGGATCCTGTACTGGGCTGGGGTATATACGGCTGGTATCGCCGTCCCTGAAGCCGTGTCCGCGCTATCGACCAGCGCTTGGATAATCTTGGATTCCGCCAAAGCATTAGGGACTTCTAGAATTAAGCGAAGCTAATCTCTGAGGTGAATGGTCTAAGGCTTAGCTTTCCTCGGTGTGAGTATCTTCTTCTCCCCAGGTTTAATGTAAGTTTTTACATAAACCTTATAGTTATGAATAGTTATGATCTCCTTTAACCACGGCCGTAACTAATCCTCCTTCTACCGCTGCGCAGGGAGTACTAGTTTCCACGCAAATTCCTCGAAGCATAAGTGGTTTTGGCTCCGCAAACCATGTATATCCATCATCCTTAAATATTATACGCTCGGTAAATGTATATTCTATAATTACTCTGTTGCTTTCATTTTTAACTTGAAGAACATATGGCGGTATAAACTTGACTTCTACTCTGCTACCGTTAACTTCAACTAGGAGAAAGTGGTGTACACCGCCCTCATCCGGCATCCTGTGTAGTGGCGCACCGGCGCCGCCAGTTACGTAGAAGAGTGTCCCATTGACTTCTCTGAAGTAGTACGCATGGTTATGGCCTTGGAAGACGGCTGTAACGTTGTATTGAAGTAGAAGGGGCAATACTTTATAGTAATTGTTGAGAAGACTTGCGCCTGCGTAGCTAACTATGGGCCTATGCATAAAGACAAATGTGTGAGTATAGTTCTTTGAAAGGTCGAGAATTCTCTTAAGCCATTCTAGCTGTTTACCCGAGATTTCAGCTGCACTACCTACTACGTCGGTATCTAGTACTATGAAGAGCGAGTTGCCGTAGGCGAAAGCGTAGAACAGCCTTCCAAAATACATCATATAGAGGATCTGCGCGTCCGGATTCCCCGATTTAGGTCTGCTAAGGGTTTGCATTTCGTGATTGCCCGGTGCTATAAAGACGGGTATTTCAAACCTATTATAGACTGCTAGGAAATCCGCCCATTGCCCTTTAAGTTTAGCTAAATCCCGCTCACCGCCATATATTACATCGCCTACTATTATCACAAAATCGGGATGAATTAGATTGATTTCTCGAACTAGCTCCTTAAACACAGCGGGCTGAGGCATATCCTTGCTAGCGGGCCTATTATCGCCTAGGACCGCAAATACGAATGCTTTCTTAACCTCCTTAGAACCCGAAACCCGGATCAGCTGGTTTAGGTAACTACCTTCATCCACCTCAAACCTAAGTCTATAGAAGCCAGCTTCAGGCGGTATCCACTTGATCTCCACAGTGCTTTCCCTACCTGGAAAAACGCTTACCCTGACCTCATGGAAGAGCTTAAATTTACCAAACCCTAAGTAATCATAGTACCGCGCTGCGAAGGCTCTAACGGTTACCAACCTAGGTAGAAATCCCCTATATGCTAGCTTAAGCTTGAAAACTACTGGTCGACCAGCCGATATAATCTCTGGTTCCCATCCTATGTCGCTGAAAATGAGAGTTGGTAGTGGCTTTTCTTCCAGGAAGTAAACACAGGCAAATGCCGCTACGACTGTAATAGATGCAAGCAGTAACAGCCCTTTCTTCCTTGCCAGAGCGTAGCTCGCCACATGGGACACCTCGCGTTAGCGCTCCTTTGAGTGCTCAGGTATCGCCCGGTTTCAGTACTAAACGATTGCTGATATCTACCGAGCTGTACGGTTAAAGCGTTCGCCAACTGCTAGCACGCTACCCAGCTAGGAGAGCGAGGGTTCCAGCATCCTCCAAAGAAGTTAAAGCGCTCGTTCCATCATGCTACCTAGCAGTACTAGTCCTATGCTTCCTAGACATTTTCGTGAGCTAAGCCGATGATCTCTCTAACCGTCGTGAAACCTTCCTCGGTTAGGTACCTCTTAATGCCGGATAGTATCTCGGTGAAAACGGCTAGCCCCTTCACAGCTATAGCCGTACCGATTCCCACGGCGCTGGCGCCAGCTAGCATTAGCTCTATCGCGTTTTTCCACGAGTAGACCCCTCCTACACCTACGATGGGCACGGGCCCTAGTTCCTCATAAAGGTCCCATACTACCCTCACAGCTATCGGCCTTATCGCTGGTCCCGAAAGGCCGCCGTACACGTTCGACAATATGGGGGCCTTAGCGTAGACGTCGATGGCTACAGCTCTAATCGTATTTATTGCTACGATCCCCGATGCGCCCGACTCCAGCGCAGTTCTCGCTACGGCTACGTAGTCCTGCTCGGCCGATAGCTTAACGAAGATGGGAATTTCCCTAGCTCCCCTTCTAGAAGCCTTGACGATGTCCTCGACTAGCTCTAAGCTCCTTGAGAGCGATGCTCCTAGGCCTGAGACGTGAGGGCACGAGAGGTTGATCTCGATACCCCTTGCGCCGGCCTTAGCTCCTAATAGGGCTATACGGTAGGCCTCCTCGGGATCCGCCGGCGACATGCTCAGGATTACGGGCACCCTCAGCTCTCGCGCGGCTTTAGCTAGCACCTTGGAGGCGAAGTATTCCGCTCCCGGATTCGGGAGGCCCATAGCGTTAAGGAACCCCTGCTCTAGCTCTACGATCACGGGGTTCAAGTAGCCGCTCCTAGGCGCTAGTGTAACGGTCTTTGTAACTACAGCAGCAGCGCCAGCCTCCTCTACTCTCCTTAGTAGGCCGGGAGACGTGCCGAGGATTCCCGACGCTAACATGAGGGGGTTCTTAAGCTTCAACCCCCCTAACTCCACTCTCAAATCTACGCACGAACCTCCCATACCCCCCACCAACTAGGGGCTCACCCTCAGCTAACACCTCAACCCCCCTTAGGAACGCGCCAACTACGCGAGCACGAAGCCTCCACCCCTCGAACGGCGTGTACTTAGCCTTTGAGGCTAATCGTAGCCCGGAAACGCGGTAGTCAACGCCGTACTCGACGACCACTACGTCAGCGTCATAGCCCGGCGCTAAAGCGCCCTTAGCTACTCCGTAAAGTGAGGCGGATCTTGAGGAGTAGAGCTCGAGGACGTTAACCCCCATCCTCCCCTCGACGATCTCCGTTAGGAGGAGGGGTAGCGCTATCTCCAAGCCTGGGAAACCTGGCGGCACGCTCTCCCAGTCCTGAGAATTCTTCTCCTCTAATGCGTGGGGGGCGTGGTCGGTAATCACGGCGTCAACGGTACCCGATTTAATAGCGTTGTATACTGCTCGTCTATCATTCGAGCTCCTCAGCGGCGGGTTGACCTTAGCTACCCTAGCTAAGCTCGTCTCGTAAAGTCTCGAGTCCAGTAAGGCGTGGTGGATCGCGCAGTCGAAGGTTACTCTAAGCCCGTCTAGCCTGCGTGAAACTATGAGGGATATCGAGCTGCCCAGCGATACGTGAGTGAAGTGAACTTTAAGCCCTCGAATCCTCCTAGCGAGCTCCAGCAGGCGGTGTACAGCAGCCACCTCGGCTTCCGGAGGCCTAGCTAGGTCGTGCCTAGGCCCCCTAGCCTGCCTGAACTTAGAGGGGTCCTCAGGGTGTACTATCAGCGGGAGCCCTAGATTAGCGCATGTGGAGGCCAGCTCGTAAACATCCCCTAAGTCTTCGGGGTATAGCTTTACCCCTAACGCTAGGTCACGCAACTTCTCGAGCTCGCTTAGCTCTCGAGGGACGCCAGCGTATAGGCCGAAGTCCACGAGGGACTTTTGATCGGCTATGCGCGCTTTCTCGAGGAGCCTTTCACGAGAGTTCGTAGGAGGCCTATTGTTCGGCATGTCGAATACTGCTGTAACTCCTCCTCTTAAGGCCGAAAGGGAGCCCGTGTACCAGTCCTCCTTGTACTCGAGACCAGGCTCCCTCATGTGAACGTGGATGTCGACCATCCCGGGGAGCAATAGGACCTTACCCCAGTACCTCCTCCTGGAGTAGCTTCTCGGCGCGAGCGAGGGCTTGGATACGGAGACTATCTCTCCATCTAGCACCGCTATAGCTGCTTCGGTAAACCTCCCGTTAACGTACGCTAACCCCTCAACTACTAAGTCTACGCTATCCGATAGGCCTCGTCCTGCCATCAGCCCCCCTCCACCACCTACCGAAGTCCTCTAGCTTAGCAAGCACCTCTCCACTAAAGACCGGCCCATCCTTACACACTCTTAGGCCTAAGGGCTCTAAGACGCAAGAGCCGCATAGACCTATTCCGCACTTAACATACCTCTCCAGCGATGCCTCGACACGCACACCCTTCGCTAGGGCCAGCTCTACAACCCTAGCCATCATCAGCTCGGGCCCGCACGTGTAGATAACATCCGGCTTGAACCGGGAGATCGCCGGGAGTAGCGCATCGACTGCTGAGCCCCTAACACCCGTCGAGCCATCGGTCGTTAAGAGCGTGACGCTGCTGCAGTAAGCTTCAAGATCCCTGGCGAAGAACACCTCGGACGCTGAGTTAAAGCCCGCTATCGCGGCGCACTCTACGCCTCGCCTGTTAAGGACCTCGGCTAGGAAGCGCAGCGGCGCTATCCCGCAGCCGCCTGATACCAGTAGCGCCCTCCTCACGCCTTTAAGGGTGAAACCCCTACCGTAAGGGCCCCTTACGTACAGCCTAGACCCCTCCCTAACTGTTTCGTGGATCGTCGAGGTGACCTTACCCCTTCTAGCTATAGCTAGGAGAAGCTCACCTCCCTCTAAGCCAGCTACGCTTATGGGTATCTCGCCAACTCTCGGCAACCACACCATTAAGAACTGGCCCGGAGTAGCGCTGATCCCGCGGAGTGGCTCTAACTTGTAGACCTTAACCCTACTCGAGGCGTTAACTACCTCAATTACCTTACATGGATTATATGTCGACATCGCTATGCTTCCCCTGCTAGCTGTGCCACTACCTCCTCCGCGGTCATCCGCTGGCCGCAGTACTCGCACTCGACCCTTAATGGAGACTTGCAGATTACCCTGAACTTGGGGGTTACGGGCTCCCTAGGCTGGTTAGTTATGCAGTTCGGGTTCACGCATCTGAGGAGCCCTACTACCCTATCTGGCACCTCAACCTTTCTCTTAGACACTACTGCGTAGTCCCTTATGATGTTCACAGTGGCCGTGGGGGCTACGAGCGCTACTTTATTCAGCTCCTCGGGGTCTAGGAACTTCCCCTCCACCTTCACGATATCCTTCCTCCCCAGCTTCTTGCTATCGACGTTCATGACCACGGCTATCGTGTACCCTTCCTCTCCGGTTATCCCCAAGATCCTCAAGACTTTAAGCGCTAGGCCAGCTGGGATGTGGTCTATTACCGTCCCCTCTCGAATTTTCCTTACGAGGAGTCTGTCGTTGCCCCCCATCCTATCCCCTCAAGATCAGCTTTAGGAGAGCCATTCTAACGGGCACGCCGAGGGACGCCTGTTCAAAGTACTTAGCGTGCGGCGTATAGTCAACGTCCGGGCTTATCTCGTCCACCCTAGGCAGGGGGTGCAGAACTACGAGGTCGTCCTTAGCATGCCTCTCGAGGAGCTTTCTCGTGATCCTGTAGCTGCCCCTAACCCTCTCGTACTCCGTGGGATCGGGTATCCTCTCCCTCTGTATCCTAGTAACATAAAGGACGTCGAGCTCTGGTAGGACCTCCTCAACGCTTTCAACCTCCTCGTACCTTACACCCCTAGCCTCTAGATACTCCTTAACCTCGCTCCTAGCTCTGAGCGGTCGGGGCGCTATCAGGTAAAGCTTGGCTATGCGATAGAGAGATACTCCGTATATAAGAGAGGATGCTGCTCTCCCGTACTTTAGATCCCCTAGGACTCCGATGACCAGCCCATTTATTCGCCCGTGAAACCTCCTAATGGAGTAGAGGTCTATCATAGCTTGAGTTGGATGGTGCCTAGTACCGTCGCCCGCATTTATTACGGGTGACGATGCAACTTCAGCCGCAAACTTAGCCGCTCCCTCTATCCTATGCCTAACTACTATCACGTCAGCGTATGCGTCGAGCATGCGTATGGTGTCTGCGAAGTTTTCGCCTTTAGCTAGAGACGTCCTCTGCGCTTCGGCTAAGTCTATATAACTGCCGCCGAGCCTAAGCATCGCCGCCTGAAAACTTAGCCTAGTCCTAGTGCTTGGCTCAAAGAAGGCGGTAGCTAGTACGTAGCCCTCGAGTACGTTTCTATACCTCTCAGGCCTCTTCAGAACGTCGTCGGCCGTCGAGAACAGCTCCTCGAGCTCTTCCCTAGTGAAATCCAGTATCGTTAAGACGTCCCTACCCCTGAGCACGGATTTCACCCCCAAGGATCTCCCTAAGGGTCGTGAGGGAAACGAGCTCCACCCCTACCTCGCGGAGTTTCTCCCTAGCCCCCTCCTCTCTGTCTACCACTACTAGCGCGCGGTCCACCCTGTACCCCTGCTTCCTAAGGATCCCGACGGCCCAGGCGAGGGTCGAACCCGTAGTAGCTACGTCGTCCACAACCAGCACGCTAGCATCCGCCTCTACGTCTCCCTCAACGATCCTCCCAGTACCGTGGTCCTTCCTATTCCTCCTCAGGTAGATTAGTGGCTTCAAGAGCCTATAGGCTAGGCACGCCGCCATCGGGAGTCCACCAACAGCTATGCCGCATATGGCGTCAAAGCCCCACCCCTCAACCACCTTAGCCATCTCCTCAATAACCTCCCTAAACGCTAATGGCCTTGAAGGCAGGATCCTTAGGTCTACGTATACGCTGCTCACTTTCCCAGACGACAGCTTGAACCTGCCGCGCTTCACGACGCCGGCTCCCTTGAGCAACTCGGCTACTCGCTGCATAGCCTCCTCACCTGTTCCTCGTAGATCCTCCTAGCGGCCTCCCGGGGGTTGTCGCTCAGGACTATTGCTCTTCCCACTATCTCTACGTCGGCGCCGGCAGCAATACCTTCCCCCGGCTTAGCGCCTTGAGCACCGATCCCCGGGGATAATATAACGTAACCCTCGCCCAATACGTCTCTAGCCCTCCTAATGGCATTAGGCCTATTAGCCGCCACCACGACCCCCTCAAGGTCAAGCTTAGCTGCGTAGAAGAGGAGCCTCTCAAAGTTCTCCTGGAAGAGGCGCGCTCCAGGGTGGCTCATGAGGGTTACGCCGAATAGCTCAAGTCCCAGCCTCCTCGCCTCCCTAACAACGTCCTCATAACCCATCGGAAAGAGGTGCAGTACTGCTCCACTAAATCCCACTTCTCTAAGCTCCTCGAGGATCCCAGCTACCACGCTCGGTATGTCGGAGAGCTTTAGATCGGCAAGGAAGTACAGGCCGTCCGAGAATTCTTCGATAAGCCTTCCCACACCACTAGGCCCTATCCTCAGCAACGTTGGAACGCCCACCTTAACGCCGACGATGTACTCTCGAACGGAGCTTAAGAGACGCAAGTGATCGCTGAGCCCTCCCCGCACGAAGTCGAGCGACAACAGCAGCCTACTGCCCCTTTTCTCGGAGACCTCGATTAGGCGATTCAAAGCCCTACCCGACTCTGCTCGCCGGGTATAACTATCTATCTCTTATCATACGATCTTAACGGTCGGGCCCGCCGCGAGCACTACCTTGGACGGGCCATGATGGGGAATACGCCAGATAAGCCTACGATTGTGGAGACCAGCCTCACGGGCCGAAAAATCCTCGCAACTGGCTAGGGGAATAGGTGGCGCAAGTCCTTGCAGAGCGTGATAGGAGGTTCATGTCGATAAACTGTTAGCGCATTCTTTAAGAGGATGAGAGCACCCTCGCAGACCTCTACATCGCTTACACTCTTACCCATCCAGCGCTTACTGCTCCCTCTCCTCAGGCTCCTCTACTAATAGGGCTATCAGGGCTAGGCAAGCTCCTCCAAGGACTACCGTTAGGAGGAAGGGGGCTGAGGGATTTAGCTCGTAGAGGAAGCCACCTACCGCGGCGGCCGGTATGGATGCTAGCAGGTTTAAGGTGCTAATAGCTCCCATAATCCTCCCCCTAACGCCCCTGGGCGTTAGATCGGCTAGCAAGGCTTGGCGCGCCGGGTTAAAGAGGGAGGCTCCGAGTGAGAACGCTATGAGCACTAGGGCGAGCCCTAGCGGGCCCCTGCACAGGATGAAGTAGGCGGTCGCCGGCACCCACAGTAAGTAGGCCGCTAGCAGCCCTCTCTTCCTCCCGAGGGTGTCGACTAGCTTGCCTAGCGGGATCCCAGCCGCCAGCGGGACCGCTAGGGATAAGGCGTTAAGCGACGCCCAGTCCGCCTCGCTAACGCCCACCACGCTAACGGCGTAGAGAGACATGAAGGAGCGGAATATCGGCTCCTCGAACTCGCTTATCAATAGTACTAAGGTTAAGGCCGCGAGGGGCCGGGGCATGTTCCTCAGAGCGGAGACGACCTCCACTACCGACCTCCTAAGCTCCTGCGCGAGGCCCCGGGGTCTAGCCTCCTTTATCCTTAGCGTTTCCTCAAGCCATAGGGCCCTAACGGTCGCCGTCGCCAGCAGGAGGATCGACGCCAGCAGGTAGGCGGCCCTAGCCCCTCGACGGAAGCCGTAGTTCTCCACCAGTAGCCTAGCCGCTAGGGGCGCTAGAACGGCTGGGGCCGACGGGATGACATTCGCTAAGGCGTAGCCCAGCCCCCGCCTCTCCGGCGGTATGGAGTCGGCGGTTATGGCCTGGAGCGCTGGCTGGTAGATCAAGCAGAGGCTCTGCAAGGTAATTCCGAGAGCGGCTACCTTCCAGTCCGGCGCGAGCGCGATTACGGCGTGTGAGGCGGCTACGCCGAACGTCATCGTGACTATCACCCTCCTCCTGCCATACCTGTCGGCTATGTAGGCGCCGGGCACCCTCACGGCGCAGAGTATCGCCGTAGCCGCAGTACCAACAAGCCCTATGGTTGATGGCGAGGCTCCGAGGGCCTGCAGGTAGAGCGACTCGAGCGGGAACACTATCGACATCGCGAAGTACGCGAACACCCAGCTGACGACTAGGACTAGCAAGTTGCCCCTAAGGACTGATAAGTCCCTCCTAAGGGACTCGAGCATCGGGCAGCGCCACCCCGTCGTTCACCAGTTACACGGCAAAGCCGCTTACGCGCGAGCGCTACTCAAGGAGCTTTCCGTACCTATCTAGGACTTCCCTAAGCGCCCTTAACCTCTCCTTAAGGTCCCCCGCGACTATACCTGGCTTCTCCTCCGCCACCTTGAAGTAGGCCTCCAGCAACGCCGCTAGCACGCCAGCCTTCCTCGTCAGCGGGGTCCGAGCTCTCGAGGCGAAGTACTCGACGCCCCTACCGGTTACCGAGTAGCGGCGCCTCCTACCCTCGACTTCCCTAGCCACCAGCCCCCTGCTCGCCATGTCGTTAAGGAGGCGGTAGATCGTCCCTATCGACGGGTTCCAGTGCATCTGCGTTACCTCGAGTATCCGCTTGTATAGGGCGTAGCCGTGCGCGCCCCCCTCGCTGATCAGCATAGCTAGTATCAGCAGCTCTAGGAGCGAGCACCTACCGCCGTGCATCTCGAGCACCACCGCTGGAGGATAAGGTGGGGAGAATGTTTAAATACCCTCCCAGGAAATGCATTCCTCAAAAATATATTCCCGAGGAATGGTGAAAGAGATGGCCGCCTCCGTGGGGAGGTACAGGGAGAGGATAGTCAAGGGCCCCGTAGTGAGGACGATCCTCTGGCTAGGCGCCCCCCTCGTAGTCGTTCAGCTCATCCAGGTATCCTACAACGTAGCCGACGCCTTCTGGCTCAGCATGTACAGCGATGTAGCCCTCGCCGTCCCGAGGCAGGCGTGGCCTCCCTTCCTCTTTTTCAACGCTATCTCCATAGCGCTGTCCTTCGCTAACTTAGCCCTAATATCCCAGTACGTTGGGGCTAGAGACTTCGAGAGGGCTAGCGAGGTAGCCTCCAAGTTCTTCACGGTCTCCGCCGTAGCCGGGCTAGCCCTAGGGAGCGCTTACTTCGCCCTAAGGCCGCTGATATTCGGGGGGCTCGTTAAGGTGCCGGGGGAGATATACGAGCAGGTCATGTCCTACGCTGGCGTGATGTCGGCCGTCTCAGCCCTCTCCTATATAGTAGCCGCCTACTCAACGATACTCCAGAGCCTCGGCGATACGAAGAGGCCTGCGCTCGTCAACGCGCTCTGCCTGCTCCTCAACATAGCCCTAGACCCCCTGCTCATATTCGGCGTAGGCCTCTTCCCGAGGCTAGGGGTATTGGGGGCCGTCGTAACCGACTTGATAGGCAACGCCCTTAACGCCGCGGCGCTAGCCCTAGTCGTCGAGAAGGCATTCCCCGACCTAAGGGTTAGGCTCACGAGGAGCGTTGACTCGTGCTGGATCCTCGCGAACCTGAAGATCGGGCTGCCAATCCTAGTGCTAGTACTCTCTAACAGCACTGCTAAGATGCTGCAGCTACGCCTCGTAAACGCCTTCGGCGTAGTCGCGGCGACGGCGTACTCCCTCGGGTTCGTAGCAATGGACCTCTCCGACGCCGCACTCAGAGGCCTGTCAAGAGCCGTCGCGATAATGGTGGGCCAGAGCCTGGGAGCCGGGCTGTGCAGGAGGGCTCGCGAGGTGGCGCTTAAGGCGTCCGCCCTAATCTTCGCCGTAACCTTAGCGGGGGCCTCCGCCCTCTACGCCCTTAAGGGACCCTTCGTCTCCGCGTTCGTCGAGGATCCCGCGATACGCGCCGAGGCCGAGAAGCTGCTAGAGGTCCTGCTGTGGAGCCTCCCGTTCTTCGGGGTAATGCTCACGGCCATGTTCGTCGGTAGGGGCTCAGGCCACACACTTCCGCCCACGCTTATAGGGATCACGAGGCTCTGGGGGTTCTGGGTCGGCCTAGGCTACCTGCTAGCCTTCCCGCTAGGCTATGGGTCTACGGGCGTGTGGGCCGCTATGGCTCTAGGGAACGTCGCCACCGGCCTCATCTCCCTAGCATGGTTGAAGTACGGGAGCTGGGCTAAGCCCGTCATAAGGCCTCGGAGACCGCTACGCGTAGCCGCTCGCGCCGAGGTCGATAGCGTTGCTTAGGCATCGATATAAACTAGCTCCTCGCGCTTGTGAGGGGGTCCGTGGCGGCATGTTGCGTGGGCTAGAGGAGGTCGTGCTGAGAGAGGCTAGGCGCCTAGCCCACATGCCCAGGGACGGTGAATACGCCGTCGTGGTT
>CAZAZN010000026.1:0-22458 GCA_964489665.1 uncultured Thermofilaceae archaeon | reverse complement strand
TTGGAGCGTGGTTGAGTGACTAACTTTAAAAGGGCGTGGCTAGCTACGCTCTTCGGGGTGATAAAGTGGGTGGAAGGCAGAGAACATCGATATTTTTTGACGTAGAGAGTAAGAAGGAGAGCTCATCGAGGAAGGGTAGGGAGAAGGGGAAGGGTAAGGCTAGGAAGAAGCGCTAGATGGGCAGACGACCTCCTCCTAGGCCTAAGGTAAGGAGGATAGTCCTCCTCCCATTTTCCCTATTCTCAGAGGATAAAGAGCCCATGAGGACTTACAAGGTAGGAGCCCTAGCACGCGCGCTGTCAATATTTAGAGTAGAGGAAGTAGTCCTCTACGCTGATGCGCAGGGATACGAGGAAAACGCTAGATTCCTAGCCGACGTGCTCGAGTACGCGGAAACGCCTCAGTACCTGAGGAGGGCGCTCATACCCCTAAAGCGGACCCTAAGGTTCGTTGGCGTGCTTCCCCCTCTAAGGACGCCTCACCACCCGTCTAGGCCCGGTGAAGAGGGCTTTGAAGCCGAGTACAGGGAGGGCGTTGTAGTAGAGGCCTATGGCGGCGTGCTCTCGGTTGACGTGGGGTTGAGCGAGCTAGTTAAGGTGTTAGGGAGGGCTAGAGTGGGGGAGCGGGTTACCGTAAGGCTCTCGCCGCCAAGGCTAGTATCGTCCAAGTCCGTGCCCTACTACTGGGGCTATCGTGTCAGCTTCGCGAAGAGCCTTGCAGACGCCGTTAAGCGTCATAGCGGGGCGTACAAGGTAGCGACGTCCCGCCTAGGTGTCGACGTTAGGCAGGTATTAGGCGCGATCTCGGAAAGGGCGTCAAGGGCTAAACGCGTGGTAGTGGCGTTCGGCGCTAGGGATAGGGGGCTAGCTGAGATAGCGAGGGAGCAGGGGTACGAGCTCGACGACTTGTTTGACGTCGTAGTGAACTTCATACCTCACCAGGGGACGTACACGGTTAGGACGGAGGAGGCGGTCCTAGCCACTTTAGCAATACTAAATCTGGCCGTGAGCTGAGGGGCGCGGAAAGGTTAAAAGGGCGCGATGGAGGGGATTCCGGAGCTAGCAGGGGGCGAACGATGGTTAAGGACCATAGGCCTAGAAGGGGCTCGATGGCATTCTACCCGCGTAAGAGAGCTAGGAGTATCGTAGCTAGGGTTAGGCGGTGGGTTGACGTCGGGAAGCCGATCCTCCTCGGCTTCGCGGGCTATAAGGTTGGCACGCTTCACGTGATCCGGAAGGAGGATAACCCGAACTCCCCCTTCTACGGCCAGGAGATAGCTAAGGTAGCGACCGTCATAGAGACGCCGCCGCTTAAGGTCGTCGGGATCAGGGTTTACGAGTCGACGCCTTACGGCCTAAAGACGCTTACAGAGGTTTGGGCTAAGGACCTACCAGAGGACCTAAAGAGGGTGTTTACCGTACCGAAGAAGGAGAACTACTTCGAGGAACAGCTGAAGAAGCTGGAGGAGGTCAAGGATAGGACAGCTGAGGTTAGAGCCATCGTAGCGATGCAGCCTAGGCTAGCGGGCATACACAAGAAGAAGCCGGAGGTCTTCGAGATAAAGGTCGGCGGGAGCCCTGAGGAGGCGCTGAAGTACGCCTTGGACAAGCTAGGCAAGGAAGTCAGGGTTGACGAGGTCTTCGAGGTCGGCCAGTGGGTCGACGTGATATCGATAACGAAGGGTAAGGGCTTCCAGGGAGTCATTAAGAGGTTCGGCGTTAAGGAGATGCCTAGGTGGCACAAGCACAGGAAGGGCAGTAGGAGGATAGGCAGCGTAGGTCCCCAGAAGCCGGCCATAATGTTCACCACCCCATTCCCGGGCCAGCTAGGGTTCCATCAGAGGACCGAGTACAACAAGAGGATCCTCAAGATAGGCGACTTAACCGACGAGAAGAGGAGGGCGAGCGACGACATTAACCCCGCTGGCGGCTGGCCCCACTACGGCCTCATTAGGAGCATGTACGTCCTGCTAGAGGGTACCGTGCCGGGACCGCCTAAGAGGCTCGTGAAGATGAGGTTCGCTATTAGGCCTAGAAAGGAGGTTAGGGAGAAGCCCGAGATAGTTTACATAAGCACTAGGCCGATAAAGGAGGAGGAGCAGGTGGTGGGAGGTGTTAGACGCTAAGGTAGAGAGCTTTGAGGTTCCCGTCTACGGGCTAGACGGAGAGGTAGTCGACAAGGTTAGGTTACCCGACATATTCAAGGTGCCGGTAAGGAAGGACCTCATAAGAAGGGCGGTGCTAGCGCTTAGGACCTCAAGGCTCCAGCCTAAGGGCACTGATCCGCTGGCCGGTAAGAGGACTACCGCTGAGAGCTGGGGCGTTGGCTATGGTATTGCGAGGGTCCCTAGGATTAAGGGTGGCCGGAGGGCCGCTTTCGTCCCTCAAGCGGTTGGGGGCCGAAGGGCCCACCCGCCGAGGGTTGACAAGAAGATAAGGGAGTATATCAACAGGAAGGAGAAGAGGATAGCTCTACTATCAGCCATTGCGGCGACGGCCTATAGGTACTTCGTGGCTAGGAGGGGGCATAGGGTAGAGCAGGTTAAAACGCTCCCGATAGTGGCGGTGGACGAGCTAGAAGCCCTAACTAGGACTCGTGAGGTAAAAGAATTCCTTAAGAAGGTGGGGGCTTGGCCTGACGTTGAGAGAGCTCACGACGGCATAAGGATTAGGGCGGGAAAGGGCAAGATGAGAGGTAGGAGGTACAAGAAGCCTAAGAGCCTATTGATAGTGGTTAAGGAGGATAGGGGGATCGTAAAGGCCGCTAGGAACCTGCCAGGGGTGGACGTTGCGACGGTAGACGTGCTAAACGTTGAGCTATTAGCTCCAGGAGGCGAGCCGGGCAGGCTAACGATATATACTAGGTCCGCGCTTCAAGCCCTCCAGGAGAAATACGGGGAGCTCGCCAGCAGGTGTATGGGTGTCGTAAATGTCGTCGAGCGTTGATCCGGCTAAGATAATAATTAGGCCCCACGTTACCGAGAAGACGCTTAGGCTTATGGAGACGTGTAACGTACTCACCTTCATAGTGGATATCAAGGCTAATAAGAGGCAAATCAAGGAGGCTGTCGAGAGGCTGTACGGGGTGAAGGTCATCAAGGTGAATACCCTCATCACCCCTCAGGGTGAAAAGAAAGCGTACGTAAGGCTAGCCCCCGAGTATAATGCGCTCGACATTGCGACTCGTATAGGAGCGTTGTAGGGGTGATGGCATGGGTAAGAGGTTATTAGTTCAAAGGAGGGGACGTGGAGGCTCTGTGTTTATAAGCCCTAGCTGGAAGAGGGTTGGCCCAGTAAGGTACAGGCCCTATAACCCGCAGGAGTTTAAGGAAAAGGTCCTTGTAGGATATGTTAAGGAGCTTATGCACGATCCCGGAAGGGGAGCGCCCGTAGCTAGGGTAGTGTTCGAGGACGGAGTGGAGATGCTGATGGTGGCCGTAGAGGGTATGGCCGTAGGGCAGAAGATATACTACGGCGAGAACGCTCCTCTAGTCCTAGGCAGCATACTGCCAGTTAAGAACATACCCGAAGGCACTATGGTCTGTAACGTAGAGATAAGGCCTGGAGATGGAGGAAAGCTAGCTAGGTCTAGCGGAACCTACGCGACGATTCTAGCGCACTCTAAGGACAAGACCCTAATCCAGCTGCCCTCTAGGAAGGTCAAGGAGATACACCCAGACGCTAGGGCTACTATAGGCATAGTAGCCGCAGGGGGTAGGATAGAGAAGCCCTTCCTAAAGGCCGGCAAGGTGTACCACTGGTCTAAGGCTAAGTCCTTCAAGTACCCGAAGGTTAGGGGCAAGGCCATGGGAGCTTACGCCCACCCGGCTGGAGGAGGGCACCACCCGAAGGGCCTAACGCCTGCTGCTAGAACCGCGCCACCGGGCCAGAAGGTTGGCCACATAGCGCCTAGGAGGACAGGTAGGAGGAAGGGCAGGTAGCGCTAGGGCTCAGCATCAGAAGTGCTCGTCACGGATCCAGCCCCGCCGTACTCATCAAAGCCCTTCTATATCCTCGCCCGCCAAACTTATCCCTTATCCCACTGCCCTCAATCATGTGTACTACTCAGAGCTAGCGTTCCTAGTATCGATAGTCTCAGGTATAGGGCTATGCGCCTCCGGCGTGATCGTGCTAATAATCACTTGTAGCGTTGAGGACAAGGCTAAGAGAGCCGTGCTGGCCGAGAAAGCCTTACTCCTCTACGCGCTGGCGGCGCTCGCCTTCATATTAGCGCTAATATTCATGAATGCTCCCTAGAGCGCTCTGGCAAGAGACGATATAGTGCTCGTCTAGGCCATCTAGGGGACGATCATGGCCGCTGATAGCCATGTTAGCTCGGCACCTCGCTGGCGCGCTTATTGGAAGTTTAACGCTGTGGGGAGGGCATAGGCCTACCGAGGGTAGGCTTAAGGCTTGCGCTAGAGTTTTGGGACATAGAGAGTTTTAAATAGCGTAGCCAGGTAAGTGGGGGAGGGGTCTCTAATGGCACTGCCGATGAAAGAGTTCAGGTATAGGGGGTACACGATAGAGGAGCTACTCCAGATGCCCATGGACAAGTTCATCGAGCTACTCCCGGCTAGGCAGAGGAGGTCGCTTAAGAGAGGGCTAACCGAGGAGCAAAGGAAGCTTCTCCAGAAGATAAGGAAGGCTAAGAAGCTTATGGCTGAGGGTAAGAAGCCTCCAAAGA
Source organism: uncultured Thermofilaceae archaeon (assembly GCA_964489665.1). GTDB lineage: Archaea > Thermoproteota > Thermoprotei > Thermofilales > Thermofilaceae > CAZAZN01. Next base: position 17,772 of record CAZAZN010000026.1, on the reverse strand, counting down.
TTAAGACCCACTGCCGCGATATGATCATTTTACCTGAAATGGTGGGGGTCACGGTCCACGTGTACAACGGGAAGGAGTTCGTCCCAGTACACATTAGGCCCGAGATGATAGGCCACTACCTAGGAGAGTTCTCGATAACCTGTAAGAAGGTTGAGCACGGAGAGCCCGGCCTAAAGGCTACTAGGTCGTCGATGTTCCTACCGCTCAAGTAGAGGTGAGGCCGGTTGAGCAGCAACGTCAAGACGTTCACGTTCCTAGTGGAGGGCGGTAAGGCCACGGCGGGCCCGCCCATGCGCTAGCCGGGGTATAGGGCCCGCCCTCGGCCCCTTAGGCCTCAACGTAATGGCTGTTGTCAAGAGGATCAACGAGCTCACCAAGGACTTCGCTGGAATGAGGGTACCGGTGAAGGTCATCGTAGACGTCGAGAAGAAGACGTTCGAGGTCGAGGTGGGTACGCCGACTACCGCAGCGTTGATCGTTAAAGAGCTTAAGGTCGAGAAGGGAGCTCACGAGCCGGGTAAGGAGGTTATAGGGAACTTAACGTTTGAGCAGGTGGTTAAGATAGCGTTAACTAAGAAGAACGACCTTCGGGCTAAGACTTTAAAGGCAGCTGTTAAGACGGTGCTAGGCACCGCGCTTAGCATGGGTGTTACCGTTGACGGCAAGAGTCCCAAGCAGGTTCAGAGGGAGGTTGACGCAGGTGCGTACGATCACATACTCTCTAAGTACGAGAAGGAGTGGGGTGAATAAGAGATGAGCATATCCCTTAATAACTTAATAGAAGCTATCGAGGAGGCTAAGAGGATAAGTAAGCCTAGGAGGTTTAAACAGAGCGTAGAGCTAATAGTTAAGCTAAGGGATGTCGACGTAAAGAAGCCCGAGAACAGGATTAACGTCCAGGTCCCACTCCCGCACCCGCCCAAGGACAAGCTAGCTAAGGTCGCCGTATTCGCTACTGGAGACATGGCCCTTAAGGCTAAGGAGGCTAAGGCCGACGCCGTAATAACCAGGGAGGAGCTCGAGAAGATAGCCTCTAGCAAGAAGGACGCTAAGAAGCTCGCTAAGAGCTACGACTTCTTCTTAGCTCAGGCGGACATGATGCCCCTCATAGGTAGGCTCATGGGTAGGTACCTAGGTCCTCGAGGGAAGATGCCAACCCCTGTCCCGCCTAGAGCCAACCTAGCCCCCTTAATCGAGAGGGCGAGGAGGTCGGTTAGGATAAGGATTAGAGATCAGCCCCAAGTGATGTGTAGGATCGGAACTGAGGATCAGAGCTCTAAGGAACTCGCCGAGAATGCGATGGAGGTTATAAACGCCCTCTTAAGGAAGTTCCCGCCCTGGACTATCGAGAAGGTATACGTCAAGCTAACGATGGGACCCGCTGTAAGGGTTAAGACGGGTAAGAGGTGAGGGGGGTGAGCAAGGCCGTAGCCTACGTGCGGACTAGGCCCATTCCCGAGCACAAGGTTAGGAGGGTTAAGGAGCTGGCAGACCTCTTCCTGAAGTACGACTACTGCCTGCTCGTTAACATAACGGGCATAACGGCTCCCGTTTTGCACGAGTCTAGGGCTATACTGCATAGAAGGGGATCCGTGCTTAAAGTCGTTAAGAACACCCTTACTAAGATAGCTATAGATAGGATTGCCGATAAGAAGCCGAGTCTAAAGGCTCTTAAGGAGTACCTTAAGGGCCAAAACGCGATAATCTTCACGAACGATAACCCGTTCGAGATCAAGCTATTCCTAGATAAGACTAAGATAACTAGGGCGGCTAGGCCCGGAGACGTAGCCACTAAGGACATAGTAATACCGGCTGGAAACACCAACCTGCCGCCAGGCCCCGTGCTAAGCATATTCGGGAAATTCAAGATACCGACTAAGATTCAGGAGGGTAGCATCTGGGTCATGAAGGACACCGTGGTCGCTAAGGCGGGGGACACCATCTCCGCCGAGCTAGCCGAGCTCCTCAACAAGCTGGGCATACAGCCTATTGAGGAGAGGCTTAAGGTCAAGCTAATCTACCTAGACGGCCGCGCGATCAAGCCCGAGGAGATAGAGTTCGTGCCCGAGACTCTAAAGGAGCAGGTAGCCAGCGCTCACGCCAGCGCCGTGAACTTAGCGATAAACGCGTGCCTACCAGTAGCCGACGCACTGCCGGTGGTCCTCGCTAGGGCTCACGCAGAGGCCATGAACTTAGCGGCTAACGTCTGCCTACCAATACCCGACAGCGTTAAGTACGCGGTAGCTAGGGCGGCGGCTGAGGCCGAGGCGTTAAAGAAGGCGCTAGAGGCTAAGGGAGTCAGCCTCTAGGCTTTTATCCTCCTCCCATTCTCCTAGACAGAGAGGTGTACCTAGATGAAGTACGATCCGAGCTTCGTAGACTTACCTTTCTTCAAGGAGAACGGGTTCTACAAGAAGAAGTGCAAAGCATGCGGCAAAATATTCTGGACGCTTGACCCGGATAGGGAACTATGCGGCGATCAGCCCTGCGTAGACTACACCTTCATAGGTAGGCCAACTGGCGTGAGGATGGAGAGCCCGCGTGAAGTCAGAGAGGCCTTCCTGAGCTTCTTCGAGAGGCACGGGCACGAGAGAGTTGATAGGTACCCTGTCGTAGCTAGGTGGAGGAGCGACGTCTACCTCGTTGGCGCGTCAATCTACGACTTCCAGCCTTGGGTTACCGAGGGCATAGTAGACCCTCCCGCTAACCCCCTGACGATATCGCAGCCAAGCATCAGGCTGACTGACGTCGATAATGTAGGCAGGACTGGAAGGCACCTAACGGGCTTCGAGATGATGGCCCACCATGCCTTCAACGTCCGAGGCGCTAAGGTGTACTGGGCTAACGAGACGGTCGAGTATTCCTTTAAACTATTTACGGAAGTATACGGGATCCCTCCAGAGGAGATAACCTTCAAGTTCGACTGGTGGTCCGGCGGTGGGAACGCGGGAGAGGATTACGAGGTGCTCGTTAGGGGGCTGGAGGTAGCTACGTTAGTCTTCATGCACTACAAGGTAGTCGATGATCAAGTAATACCAATGGAGAACAGGATCGTCGACACAGGCTACGGACTCGAGAGGATACTATGGCTCTTAAACGGCTCCACTACAGTCTACGACGCCGTCTTCCCAAGAATAGTCGACTACCTTAGGAGGGAAGCCGGCCTAGAGCCGCTGCCGCGCGACCTCGCCGTTGCACTAGCCGTTAAGGCTGGTAAGCTGGACTTCAAGGAGCCTGAGAGGGCTTTCAAGGTCCGATCGAAGATAGCTAGGTCCCTAGGCATGAGCGTCGAGGAGCTTGAGAGGATTATCTCGCCTTACGAGTCGATCTACGCGGTAGCTGATCACTCCCGATCGATAATGTGGATGATAGGAGATGGCATCGTTCCCTCAAACGTAGGCGCAGGCTACCTCGCTAGGCTCCTGATTAGGCGAGCTCTCAGGCACCTAGCTAGGGCTAAAGTCGAGGTTAGCCTAGCTGAGGTCGTAGATAGGCAGATCGACGCGTGGAGGGTGGACTTTCCCGAGTACGTCGAGATAAGGGACGAAATACTCGACATAGTATCCTACGAAGAGGAGAGGTACAAGGAGGCTCTTAGGAGAGGTAAGAGGATCGCTAGGTCTACTTTGAGTAAGCTGGCTAAGAAGGGGGTGAAGAAAGTCCCTGTAGAAGAGCTGGTAAAGCTCTACGATTCCCACGGCATCACGCCCGACATCGTTAGGGAGGAAGCCCGAGAGCTAGGGCTAGAGGTCGAGGTAGGCCCCGGCTTCTACTCGCTGCTAGCTAGTAGGCACGAGGCTGCTAGGCCTAAGGCGCCGGAGGAGGTTACGCGGCTTTTCGAGAAAGTTAAGCATCTGCCGGCTACTCGTAAGCTCTACTACGAGAATCCTAAGCTCTTCGAATTCACGGCTAAGGTTATAGAGGTCCTCAACGGAGGGCTCGTTATCCTAGACCAGACGGCATTTTACCCGGAGGGTGGAGGGCAGCCAGCCGACGTGGGGACCTTAGAGTTCAACGGGGGGTCCTGTAAAGTTGTTAACGTGATTAAGGTGGGAGACGTAATACTACACAAGTGTGAGGGTAGCCTGCCTGAGAAGGGCTTTGAGGTTAAGGGGAGAATAGATGCCGAGAGGAGGCTTGCCCTGATGCGCCACCACACCGCCACCCACATAATACTGGGAGCAGCTAGGCGCGTGCTAGGCAGGCACGTCTGGCAGGCCGGTGCTCAGAAGGGAGTTAGCCAGAGCAGGCTCGATATAACTCATCATAAGAGGATAACCGAGGAGGAAGTTAGGGAGATTGAAAAGCTGGCTAACGCCGTCGTTATGGAGGATAGGCCCGTTAAATGCTACTTCATGTATAGGACGGATGCTGAGAGGAAGTACGGCTTCGTGCTCTACCAGGGCGGCGTAGTTCCGGAGCCCGAGCTCAGGATCGTTGAGATAGAAGGCTGGGACGTCGAAGCCTGTGGAGGTACTCACTGCTCGACTACCGGAGAGGTTGGGCTGATCAAGATAGTGAAGGTTGAGAGGATCCAGGAGGGCGTTAGCAGGATAGTGTTCAAGGCAGGGCTTCCAGCGCTAGAGTACGTACAGGAGAGGGACGGGATCGTAAGGAGGCTTGAAGACGCTTTGAGAGTCGAGGGAGCTAAAGTCGAGGATAGGGTTAGGCAGCTCTTAGAGGAGGTTAAAGCCCTTAGGAGCAAGCTTAGGGAGTATGAGGAGAGGGAGCTCGCCCAGTTAGCCTCGAGGCTCGCTAGGGAGGCTGAGGAGGTCGCTGGAGTGAAGGTCGTAGCCTACGTGGCGGATCTACCGCCTGATAGGGTTAGGGACTTAGCGATAGCTATCGCAAGGGAGGAGCCTAGAGCCCTAGTAGTGGTCGCTTCGCCGAGCGGTAACTACGCGCTCAAGCTCGGAGACGAGCTCGTAAGGCGCGGAGTAGACGCTAGGGAGGTCAACAAGGCGCTGCTTTCGGCGGTGAAGGGTAGGGGAGGCGGCGTCGAAGACCTAGTCCAGGGTAAGATAGCGGCCAAAGACGTTAAGAAGCTAGCTAGTGTGGCTAGGAAGCTAGCTAGGCAGGTGGCGGGTTGTACGAGCTAGAGGGCGTGAAAAGAGTCCAGTTAAAGCTTAGGAGCGAGCTAGCGGAAGCTGCTAAGGACTTCTTTTACCTCTTAAACCGGGGATACTCTAGGCGCTCCTCCCTAGATCTAGTCTCCTCTAGGTATAGGCTAAGCAAGCTTGAGCGAATGGTCCTTTACCGAGGAGTGTTCTCAGCGGACGTATCCAGGTCTAGAGCTCTTAAAGCGCTAGGACCTGGCGAAATCTACAGGCAGGTATTGATCGTTGACGGCTTTAATGTGGCGTCGACCGTTCAGTCATCTCTGCTTAGGGATACCGTGGTATTGGGAACTGACGGCGTTGTCAGGGATCTCGCGGCTGGAGTCAGGAAGATCAGGGTCACTCCCCTCCTCGTATCGAGCTTTACGATCGTATTGGAGTACCTAGCTAGGCTCTCGCCCTCCTATGTCACCGTAATCTTAGACTCGCAGGTTAGCAAGAGCGGCGAGCTAGCGGCCACGCTTAGGGAGATCATTGGCGGGCTAGGCCTATGCGGCGACGTGTTCCTAACCCCTAGAGCCGATAAACAGGCCTCGATACTGAAGGGAGTAGTGATCGCTAGCAGCGACTCGGTTATACTGGATAGGGTATCCGCGTTCTTCGACCTCGGAGGATGGATAGCTAGAATAATATGTCCTGAATCGCTCCTTGATTTGACGAAGGTGATCGGTGAGTTACATGCGTAGGATATCTCAGCGCCAGCTTAGGAGGCTAGCCCAGCGAATGGGGCTTAAGGTCGAGGAGCTAGAGGACGTGGTAGAGGTGGTCATTAGACTGCGCGATAAGGAACTGGTGTTTCAAGACGCTAAGGTCGCCGTAGTCGGGTTAGGAGGGGAGCGGATCTACCAGATCTACGGAACGCCCGTCGAGAGGCCTGTGGAGCGGGAGAAGGAGGAGGCTAAGCTCGAGATACCGGAGGAGGACGTAGAGCTGGTGGCTCTGCAGGCTAACGTCTCATTAGAAGAGGCTAGAAGGGCCTTAGAGGAGACTGGCGGCGATCTCGCTAAGGCCATACTGCTCTTAAGCTCTAAGAAGGGTGGAGGGGGTTAATGCTCGCGCGTTATAAGGCTAAGCTTAAAAGCGCGTTAAACGCGCTTGCCTACCCGCTGGCCAAGGTTGGCGTAAACCCCAATGCCCTAACCCTATCCGGGCTAGCTCTAGCCCTACTTGCAGTACTCGCGGCTAGGTCGGGCGTGGGCCCTATTTTCGTCTTCGCGTTACTGGCGCTGTCATCGTTGCTAGACGCCCTTGATGGTGCACTAGCTAGGATAACCTCAAAGGTAACGAGGTTTGGCGCCTTCCTAGATTCGACTACCGATAGGCTCTCAGACGCCATGTTCGACGTAGCGCTATACGAGGTAGGATTGCTCTCCCCCTATGAACTCCTCACCCTACTCGTAGCAGAGTACTTGATTAGCTATACTAGGGCTAGGGCCGAGGGGTTAGGCGTTAAAATGGAGGGGGTTGGCCTGATGGAGCGGGGCGAGAGGGTACTGCTTAAAGCAGTAGCGCTCTTACTAACTCCCTACGCTGAGGTAGCTAGGCTCGTCCTCTACACGCTTATAATCCTCTCCCTCCTCACAGTCGTGCAGAGGATATCGTACGTAGCTAGAGCGCTGGGGTGAGGAGTCGTTGATCGAGATAGACGGTTCCTACGGGGAGGGTGGAGGCCAGCTCTTAAGGTACAGCGTGGCGCTAGCGGCCCTCCTAAGAAAGGAGCTTAGGGTGTATAACATAAGGGCTAAGAGGAGTAACCCCGGGCTTAGGCCTCAGCACCTAAACGCGGTGAAGCTGATAGCGAACCTTGTAGGCGCCGAAGTCGAAGGCTTAAGGGTAGGTTCTACGGAGATAGTGTTTAAGCCGAAGAGGAGGCCGAGGGGCGGGAGGTACGAGGCCGACATAGGTACTGCGGGGAGCATATCCCTCTTCCTCCAGGCCACGCTACCCGTCCTACTCTCAGCTAGCGGCGAAGTCTTCCTAAGGATTAGAGGAGGTACCAATGTAAAGTGGTCGCCGCCGATACAGTACATGCAGAACGTCCTCCTCCCCCTGCTTTCGGGATTTGGGGTTAAAGCCGAGATAAACGTCGAGAGACTAGGCTTCTATCCGCGCGGAGGGGGTATAGTTAGCGTGCGAGCCAGTCCCTCCTACCCGCTTAAGCCCGTAAGGCTCGATAGGTTCAGCGAGATTAAAGGGATCTGGGGGCTGATCTACATAGCTAACCTACCGCGCCATATTGCGGAGCGACAGGCTGCCAGCGCTAGGAGGGCGCTTGAGGAGGCGGGATATGGGAGGTACATAAGGGAGTTTAAGATAGATTCCAAAACCCCAGCTATAGGGGCCGGTACGGGCACTGTCCTGTGGGCCGTAACCGACGTAGGAATACTGGGCGGCGATTCCCTAGGCGAGAGGGGTAAGAGGTCGGAGGTGGTAGGCAGGGAGGCCGCCGAGAAGCTAATAGCGGCGCTCAGGTCCAAGGCTTCCGTCGACGTACACGCGCTCGATAACGTCGTCATATACATGGCGCTAGCCGAGGGTAAGTCAGTAGTCTACGCTCCCGAGCTAACCTCACACGCTAAGACCGCTATGGATCTCTGCAGGTGGATTACCGGCGCGAGGTTTAACGTCGAGAAGGGAAACGGCTGGGTTAAGGTGGAGGCGGAGGGAATAGGCTTTAGGCCCAGCTAAGCTTCCGGCTGAGTCCGCAGCTAGTTTTCAGCTACGAACTAGCTCTAGCACGACCTCATCTCCTGGCTTTATTCCCAGCAGGCTAGACGCGCTCCCCTCATTAACCGCTATTTCCAACCTGTTACAGCTATTTATCAGCAGGAGGGGCTCACCCCTCCTAACGTGGCCGAAGCTAGGCAATAACCTCAGCCTTCCCCTGAACTTCCCGGCTTTAACCTCGAATAGGCTACCATACTTAGCACCTACCTCTTTAAGCATCTCCGCTCCCACGTTCGTAGCAACGTTGCCGAAGTCGTCAACGTACACGGCTTCGCCGTATATCATGTTCCCTTCTACGCGCGGATTAGTAAATTTAGGCTTAGTTAGATCGCTTACGGGCGGTCCCAACTCCTCAGGCTTCAGCCTCCCGCTCGCTAAGTAGGCTGCGGCGGGCGCAAATATGTCGCGGCCGTGGAAGGTGTGGGACGTCTCCCAGCCGACGAGTTTACGCTCTATCGAGTAGGCTGCCAGGATCCCGTCCGACTCAGCGGCAGGTATTAAGACGCCGTTATCGGGGCCTATAAACACGTAGTTTTTCGTAACTATGACCACTGCTCGCCTCTCGGTGCCAACGCCAGGATCCACTACGACTACGTGGATGGTGCCCCTAGGGAAGTTCCAGTAGCAGCATGAGAGTACGTAGGCGGCTTCCCTAACTCCCCACTTAGGGATTCCGTGCGCTATATCGACGATTAAGGCGTCTGGGCATATGCCGAGTATAACGCCCTTCATCGCCGCGACGTAGTAATCCCTATAGCCGAAGTCAGTTAGTAGTGTGATGACGGGCCTCATACCGTCGAGGTAAAGCCTTGCACAGGTATAAGGTATCCGCGAACGGGCGAGAATACCACGTGGTGGTTGCAGCGTACAGGCTAGAAGGGGTTAGCATAAAGGGGCTCCTCGAGAAGGCGATTAAAGCCTCTGAGGAGCTTAACGCCCACGTAGTGCTCCTAGACTCGGATAAGGTCGTTAGCCCGCGCGTTATCGTGATCGCTTTCAAGTACGCGCTTAGGGCTTTCTTAAGGAACGAGAACATAGCCCGATACGTCCCCCTCGAAGTGATGCTGTACGCTTCGGGCAAGAGGGAGATTAGGAAGGCTCTCCCTATGATGAGCCCTACCGAGAAGTCGCGGGGCCTAGTAGTGGCGGTGGCTGCTGAGGAGCTAGAGGCCTGTAACGAGGCATTACGTAGAGTAGTTCAGGGGCTAGAGGAAGACGATTCGCTGTTCGAGCTGGACGAGCGCAAGGTAAGGGCGTTAATGGAGCTGTACGAGGTCAGCGAGGAGGAGATCAGGACTGCTTACTCGAGGGACGTTAAGGAGGCTATTGAGAAGGCAGCGCTAACTAGGGCTGCGCTGCTGAGCATCTCAAAGTAGCCCTACTCCCAGCCAGCCCGTCTAGCCTCCCTCTTAAGCTTCTGAACGGATACTATCTGGTCGGGCTTAAGGACCGCTATTCCAGCAACGTCGCCTATGATCTCGACGACCACTACCTTGTCGGGCTTCTCGAGGCTAACCTTCCTGTCAATCCGGCTGGCAACAGCCTCTATCACCTCCCGCGTACCTAGCTCCGAAAGCCTCTTTCTAACGATGACCTTGTACGTCTCCTCAGGGCTTATCGCCTCTAAAGCCATCTTAGAGGCCTCGGAGCTTATCGTCTCTAAGTCGGCGGGCACGACTTTAGCTATAGGGACTACCTTAAGGATAAACCTGAAGTACCAGGGGCTCTTTAGCACTTCTTCTCTAAGCTTTTCCACGACGTCCAGCAGGTTTAGGCTAGTACGGGCTACGATGAGCCCGGGGAGCCCCGTGGGGCTAGCCTCAAACCTCCTATCGCCGAGGTCCCTTAGGAAGTACCAGAGCTCTGAGATGCAGTCGTTCTCCCTACCCCTGTAAGTCGATACTACCAGGTTGAACTCCTTTAACATCTCAGATCTCCAGCTCCTCCTCACCTAATTCTATAGCGGTCCTCTCCTCTACACGCTCTACCCTGCCATCCCGTATCCAGACGATCCTGTCGCTAACATCTATCATCTTCAGGTCGTGGGTAGCGACGATCACCGTTACTCCGCGCTCAACGTTTAGCTCCTTAAGCAGGTGGACGATCTTAAGCCCCGTGTGTAGGTCTAGGTTTCCTGTTGGTTCGTCTGCTAGTATTATTGATGGGTCGTTTGCTAGCGCCCTTGCTATGGCGACCCTCTGCTGCTGCCCCCCGGAGAGCTCAGAAGGCCTATGGTGAAGCCTATCACCAAGCCCAACACGCTCAAGAAGCCTCCTAGCCTTCTCGACCCTCTGCCTCCTAGGTACGCCAGCGAATATCATGGGGACCATGACGTTATCGAGCGCTGTTAACACTGGTATCAAGTTAAACGTCTGGAAGATGTAGCCGACCTTGTGGCACCTAACCCACGCTAGCTGCCTTGGCGTGAGCTTTGAGATGTCTCTCCCATCAAGGTAAACCTTACCCTTAGTGGGCGTGTCTAAACCGCCTATCATGTTGAAGAGCGTGGTCTTCCCAGAGCCTGAAGGGCCTAGGATCGACATGTACTCTCCATATCTCACCTGGAGGTTAATCCCCCTAAGCGCCTTAACCGTCTCTCCCTTCAGGAAGTAGTACTTGTGCAGGTCGACGGTCTCAACTACGTAGCGCGGCTTACCCAAATCGCTCCCCAAAACTCTCGGGAAGCACGCTATAAACGCTTTATGTCGGGCTACTCGACACGGTATGCGCTGGCTAACTCGACACAATCAGGTAGGCGCTTCACGATAAACGGCAGGATCGAGACAAGTTTTTCTGCAGGACTTTCCGGGCTGATAATCGATTTCCTATTCTAAACCTCTACGCCTGGAAGGGTTAGCTGAGAGCCTTAAGCAATCGGTCGAAAAGTTTATATAGGTGAAGCTGGCAGGCGAGTAAGGCTCGGTGAAGGTGCGTGGTCGAGTTCTGCCCTAAGTGTGGGACGCTGATGGTTCCTGTCAGAAGGGAAGGTAAGGCTTTCCTAGTATGTAAGAGGTGCGGCTACTCTAAGCCCGCCTCCTCCAAGGGGTATAGGAGGACTGAGAGCATTCCTGAGGAGAAGAAGACTAAGTTCGTGGTAGTCGAGAGCCATGAGGAGGAGGCGGCTAGGCTAGAGGAGGAGAGGGAGCTGCTAAGGGAGTACTACGAAGTGTTCCTTAGGACTATGGAGGAGTCTGAGGAGTAGGCGGCGATCCACCTTGAGGATCGCCGTCGTAAATAGGGAGCTCTGTAGGCCTAGGAAGTGCCAGCACGAGTGCGTTAGATTCTGCCCGATTAATAGAGGAGGGAGCAAGTGTGTCTGGTTAGACGAGGAGGACGGTAAGGCTAGGATCTCCGAGCCGCTATGCGTGGGCTGCGGGATATGCGTGCGTAAGTGCCCGTTTAAGGCGATTACGATCGTGAACTTGCCGGAGAAGCTTAAGCGCGATCTCGTCCATAGGTATGGGCCTAACGCCTTCGAGCTCTTTAGATTGCCGATACCTAAGCCTGGCAAGATAGTGGGGCTAATAGGTTGTAATGGCGTTGGTAAGACGACGTCGCTTAGGATACTGGCGGGAGAGATAAGGCCTAACCTCGGTAACTACGAGGAGCCCCCCGAGTGGGACGAGGTCATAAGGGCCTTTAGGGGATCGGAGCTACAGCCCTACTTCGAGAAGCTGTCTCAAGGCAGGCTTAGGGTCGTCCACAAGATTCAGGCCGTTGATAAGATAGCTAAGTTCGTCCGAGGGACCGTTAAGGAGCTTATAGGCAGGGTTGACGAGAGGGGGGTTGCTGACGAGCTTAAGGATATGCTAGGTCTCTCGAAGGTCTGGGATAGGGATGTTAAGTTCCTTAGCGGAGGCGAGCTCCAGAAGCTGGCTATCGCTGCCGCCATGGCTAGGGATGCGGACGTCTACCTGTTCGACGAGCCGTCGAGCTACTTAGACGTGAAGGAGAGGCTTAGGGTGGCTAAAGCGATAAGGACGCTAGCTAGCGGAAACCGATACATCGTAGTGGTCGAGCACGACCTAGCGGTACTCGACTACATATCGGATCTCGTGCACGTGCTGTACGGCGAGCCGGGGGCTTACGGCATTGTTAGCCTACCACGCGGGGTTAGGACGGGGATTAACGCCTACATCGAGGGCTACTTGAGGGAGGAGAACGTTAGGATAAGGGACTACCCGATAAAGTTCTTCGTCCATCCACCGCCTCGAGAGTGGAGGCCCGAGTCCGTGCTACTATCCTGGTCGAGGCTAGTGAAGAGGCTGAACGGCTTCACCCTAGAGGTTGAGGAGGGCGAGATACACGAGGGCGAGGTCATAGGGATCTTAGGCCCCAACGGCATAGGCAAGACAACGTTCATTAGGATGCTAGCAGGGCGGCTTAAGCCCGACGAGGGCGAGGTTTACGCCCTCAGGCCGGTTAAGCTAAGCTACAAGCCCCAGTTCATCTCGAAGATAGACTTCGACGGCACGCTTAGGCAATTTCTAAAGGAGGCAGGCGTAGACCTCTCCTCAAGCTTCATACAGTCAGAGTTGATAAGGCCGCTTAGGCTCTGGCCACTCATGGAGAGGAGGGTCGGCGAGCTGAGCGGAGGCGAGCTTCAGAGGGCAGTCATAGCCGCGGCGCTAGGTAGGGAGGCAGACATATACCTACTCGACGAGCCCATGGCGTACCTAGACGTAGAGCAGAGGTACGCTGTTGCGAAGGTTATAAGGAGGCTTACTGAGGAGAGGGGAGTCGCTACGTTCGTCGTAGAGCATGACGTCGTGATCCAGGACTTCCTAGCGACTAGCTTAATGGTCTTTAGCGGGGAGCCTGGCATAAAGGGCTACGCGCATGCCCCGGCAGGGCTAAGGGAGGGTATGAACATGTTCCTAAAGGATGTCGGCGTGACGTTCAGGAGGGACCCCCACACCAAGAGGCCTAGAATTAATAAAGAGGGCTCGTGGCTCGATCGGTACCAAAAGGAGGTGTTAAAGGAGTACTATTACGTAGCCGCGCTAGAGGCACCCGAGGAGGAGAGCTAGTTTTTTCGTCTCTAGGCTAATCGGCTAGAGCACCGCTATACCCATACGATCTTCTCGCGCGCTTAGCGCTAAGACGCCCGGCTAAGGTGCCGGAAAGCTAATATACTAAGTCGAGAGACTTCAGCTCACCAGAATACCAATACGAGGTGAAGAGGAGTGGCGCAGGAGATCGGTGTCATCTACGTCGGCAACAAGCCAGCGCCCAACTACGTCCTCGCCGCCGTAACCCAGTTCTCCATGGGCAGCAAGAAGGTGGCCCTAAAGGCGCGCGGTAGGGCTATCTCCAGAGCGGTCGACACTGCTGAGCTGCTAAAGAGGTTCATGGGCGACAAGATAGAGGTCGAGAAGATAACCATAGGTAGCGAGAAAGTCGGCGAGCCCGGTAAGGAGAGAGTCGTCTCAACGATCGAGATCATCATCGCCAAGAAGGAGGAGGCCTAGGGGTAAAGGCGGTAAAACACGGCCTTTTTTGCAGGTTTCTTTTTCTCACAGGTGCTAGGTTATGCTAAGGCTATTTGTTAAAGCCTACAAGGTAGTGTATAGGCCTCGTGAGCTAGCAGAGGTAGTGCTTAGGGTCGTAAGTAGCTTAAACGAGGAGGTCGTTGTAAGGCCGTTCCTCGAGGTCGAGCTTGAAGGCGAGATTAAGGGCGTCGTTCTTCTAGACGAGCTCGTCCTGCCCCATAAGGGCGTTAGCTCAAAGGTCGTGAAGTTCAGGATGCCGGAGTGTGAGGGTAAGGGGGTTCTTAGGGGTGTGCTGGAGAGAGGAGGGGTAGAAGTCGCTAGGGATGAGGAGCCTATCGCCGTGCTTGAGGAAGGGAAGGAGCCGATGCGAGTAGTGTTCGTATGGCACCACCACCAGGCGCCAAGCTACATGCCGAGTGGGGACTTCCACAGCGCATGGCCCTTCGTCCACGTATTTGAAGGGCAGTACGCCGGCTTTGGTAAAGGGGGACCGTACGCCGTACACCTAGAGATCCACGAGAGGCATCGGACCTTTAAGGACGTGGACCACCTCTCTCCTTCCCTCCTAGAGCAGTGGAGGATCGCCGTAAGTAGGGGGTATACATATAGGGGCGAGAACGTTGAGCCGGGAGATCCTCGGATCCAGGCTGTAGACAGAACGTTGAAGAGGTATAGGGAGCTAGCGGCGCGGAAGGGTATCGAGGTACTAGCCAGCCCTTACGCGCACCCGGTTCAAGGCCTCATAATTAGGCTATTCAGGGAGAGGGGGCTAGGCGAGCTAGCGCGGGAGCTACTAGCGTGGCAGCTGAGGTACGGTTTTAAGCTCGTGGAAGAGGTGTTCGGGGTTAGGCCTAGGGGCGTTTGGACTCCGGAGATGTTCTGGGACATGGAGCTACTTCCGATTTACGCGGAGTGCGGGGTCCAGTTCACTGTGCTATGCGAGCAGCACTTCTCAAAGGCAGGAGGCGAGAAGGATAGCATCTACGAGCCCTACCTGCTAGAGGAACCTATAACGGGGAATAGGTTGGTGATCTTTTTCCGTGATCGCGAGCTAAGCGATTGGATAGGCTTTAAGACGACGTATGGGGACGCCGAGGAGGCGAGGCGAGACGCTAGGAGGTTTGTCCTAGCGCTACTAGACAGGCGCCTCAAGTTCCGCGGAAAGGTTTGCGTCTTAGCTCTCGACGGCGAGAACTGGATGCTACCTAACGATGAGAAGAGGTTTAGCGCCCTCTTCCTCGACCACGTCCTAAGCTACCTTGAGCAGCGGGAGGACTTATTCGAGGTTACAACCCTATCTGAGGCTCTGTCGAAAGTCAGGCCCCGTAGGCTACTTAACTACGTACCATGGGGCTCGTGGATAGAGCTCTCGGACTACCAGTGGATGGGGGGCGAGAGGGACGAGTTATGGAGGTACGTGCTAGATAAGTTAAGGTGGCTAGCAGCCTATCTAAGCACGATACCCGTTGAAGTCAGGAGAGAACTGCTAGAGAGAGACGATACCGCGCTAGCTAGGGCGTTTAAGGCGGCGGCTATTGCACTGGACAGCGACTTCTACTGGTATGCTAATATTAAGGAATATAGAAGCGCGGTTAGAGCATGGGCCGACGAAGCCGCGAGGATCGCTAGGGAGCAGCTGTCTAAGGTCTACGCGAAACCTTACGCTGTGCTTGACAACGTCATCGCAGTTAGGGTTGAGAACGGCTTAGCCCATCCGATAAGCCTAAGGCTGATGGTAACTAACCGGGAGGAGAGGAGGGAGGTGCGGCTCACGATTAAGGCTGAGAGCTACGAAACAGTCTACCTACCTCGCGACTTTGAAGGGGGCTCCCTAACGCTGTGCTCGCCCGAGGGGCACGAAATCGCGCACGTCAGGCTAAAGGTTCAGTAGGTGTTATCAACGTAATCATCGCCTATATAGCTTGGGTGAGCTACTTGGAGAGCTTAGAGGACGTAGCCAGGAAGACCGCCATAACGCTAATCCTCGAGGGCATAAGCGCGGCTAACCCCCGCGAAGCCGTTAAGCGGCACCTTAGGCTAGAGAGCGAGAAGCTAGTAGTCGGCGACCTAACGCTAGACCTACCTAACGAAGTGTACGTGGTAGGCGCCGGTAAAGCCACTGGAGGCATGGCCGAGGCCGTGGAGTCTATACTCGGGGATAGGATAACAGCGGGCGTGATCTCCGTCCCGAAGGAGCTGGCGCCCAAGCTCAAGCTCAGAAGGATCGAAGTCGTAGGGGCTACGCACCCAAGGCCCGGGCCCGAAAGCGTGGAAGCCGGTAAGAGGATAGTGGAGCTAGCTAAGGAGGCTGGCGAGAGCGCGCTAGTGATAGCTCTGTTCTCGGGCGGGGGATCCGCGCTCATGGAGTACCCTGTGGAGGGCGTTAAGATCGAGGAAATAAGCGAGGTAAGCATAGCTTTGATGAACGCTGGATGTGACATCTTCGAGCTGAACACCGTGCGAAAACACTTATCTAGAGTTAAGGGCGGGTGGCTAGCTAAGCACGCCTACCCCGCTAGGGTAATGTGCTTAATGATCTCAGACGTTGTCGGCGATCGAATGGACACTATAGCATCGGGCCCGACAGTTCCTGACCCCACGACGTTCGAAGGCGCCTATAGGGTGTTAAAAAAGTATGGGATCTGGGAGAAAGCGCCCAGCTCCGTAAGAGAGTACATAGAGCGGGGGCTTAAGGGAGAAGCTCCTGAAACTCCTAAACCTGGGGATCCCGTATTCGAGAGGGTCCACAACCTGATAGTAGCTAGCAACATACTATCCCTAAGCGCTATGAAGAGAAAGGCCAAGGAGCTCGGCTACAACGCCCTCGTGCTAACGTCGCTACTCGAGGGAGAGGCTAGGGAGGTTGCTAAGGTAGTTGCCGCTATAGCTAAGGAGATAAGGAGGACTGGGAACCCCCTACCGCCACCAGCTGTCGTGCTCATGGGCGGCGAGACCACCGTCACGGTAAGGGGTAAGGGTAAAGGAGGGCGCAACCAGGAGCTAGCGCTAGCCGCTGCCATAGAGATAGAGGGTGAGAGGGGCGTGGCCATAGCCGCTGTTGGAAGCGACGGTAGGGACGGGCCAACGGATGCGGCTGGCGCGATAGTCGATGGTAATACCGCGAAGCGAGCTAGAGAAGCTGGCGTGGATCCAGTAGCCTACCTAGAGGACAATAACAGCTACGAGTTCTTCAGGAAGGTGGGAGGACACATAATCCTAGGCTATACGGGAACTAACGTAAACGACTTCGTGGTTATAGTAGTAGAGAAAGAGGCTAGGGGCGAGGCCGCCTAGCCCTCCTGCGGCCGCCCCCATAGCCCCTAACGGGCTTATTAGACATGTTATTTCTCTCGTTAACTTCCTCTATTTCCCTAATTGGCTCCTCAACTTTACCATATCTTCCTAGCGAGAGGCGCATGGAACCCCTGTACTCGGTTACGTAGCAGTTCCTAAGGGTAATCGTCTCCCCCTCATGCTGCTTAACCTCCTCTATATCGCCATCCCACAGGGACAGGAGCACCGTACCCGTCTCGTCTCCTACAAGAGCCTCTGCTACTCGATGCTCGAGCCCGTCAAACCTCGATATAACGCGCCTCTCGCCTCCGACGCTAAGGACCTTAACCGTAACGGTGATGTGCCTGAGGTTCGGCCTAAGCTCGCTAACCCTTACCTCCCTAGTTCTGCTCACGCTACCGCTCACGCACCCTCGGTGCGGGTAGCCGCGTCGCTCCACCCTTAAAAAGTTAACGCTTTAGATCTCCTCGCCTCCGCTCTCAATGCATGCTAGGACCGGTGACACTGCTAATCGTCTTCGCTAACGCCTACGTAGCACTACTAGGGCTAGTTCTCTTCATCCTAGCGCTAGTCGGAAAGAGGAGAGAGCGGACAGCAGCTGTAGACGGGGGTTTAACGGTATCCGTGATCGTCCCTGTGAGGGACGAGCCCGAGGACGTTTTACTTCGGCTAGCTGAAACCCTCCGCTCAATAGCCCTAGACGCGCGAGTTAGCGAGGTGATAGTCGTCGACGACAGCGGGGAAAGGGGGTTTAAGGCGCTTAAGCGCGCGCTGGCGGGAGTCCCTAAGCTCGTAATTGTTCATAGGACGAGCCCTAGGGGCTTTAAGCCGGGCGCGTTGAATGACGCCTTAGCCCTCTCTAAGGGAGACGTCATACTAGTGCTAGACGCCGATACGGCGCTCAACTCCGAGGTACTGGGGAGGATGCTTAGCCAGCTAAGGAGCGGCTACGGCTACGTGCAGTGTAAGACGGTGGCGGAAGGGCGGGGGCTCGCGGCTAAGGCCTACTTAGCGTTTGAGGTCTTCAGGAACGAGGTCCTGCTACCCTCTACTCAGGCGCTGGGAGCTCCTCTAATAGCTGGTTACGGCTACGCGATAAGGCGCGAGGTCCTGAGAAGGGTTGGCGGGTGGGGGGAGGACGT
>CAZAZN010000025.1:0-23065 GCA_964489665.1 uncultured Thermofilaceae archaeon | reverse complement strand
CCCTAGCCCCTCCCCACCCTCTCCCTCTTACGATAAAATGATTTTTATTTTATACTAATGCCTTTGAGGCCTTTACTGTTGGCGCGGTTGGCTGGGTCTCAGGGGCCGCCAACGTCACTATAAGGCTTCAGAGGCAGCTGTACGACGCGTTCTTCGAGAAGAGGGATTTCGAGGAGGCTAGGAGGATATACTTCAAGCTCCTGCCCTAGTTCCTGCTTACGGAGAGACGGGGTAGGTGGCTAGCCTACATTAAGGCAGCGCTGAAGTTGATGGGGCTCGATAGGGGAGATCCGCGCCGCCCTATACTGCCGGCGAATAAGGAGGAGGTTGAGGAGATTAGGAGAGTTCTGGAAAAGCTCGGCCTTATAGAGAGGTAATGACGGCGCTCCCTGACTTATCGCGCTTGCTAATGTGGTAGCCGACGGCGTTGAACACAGCGTGCGAGGCTATCGCGGGGAGCAGAGAGCCGCTAACCATCCTGAAGTGCCCAGCCACTAGCCCTAGGATCAGCGCGCTAGCTGACACGGCCGCTGCCATCCTCTTGGAGTACGAGTAGGGGATTAGGTGGCCTAGCGCGAACAGCACTGCTGGAACCGCTACGGCTGTGCAGGGATCTACGTGCTGGAGTAGAAAGCCCTCGACGAGTCCGCGGAACACGGCCTCCTCGCTAGCAGGGGCTAGAGCGAACATCAAGACAGCCCTGTGGGCTGGCCTTTCCGGTAAGAATGGCGGCTCAGGCTCGCCTCGGGTAATCCGGCTTAGCCCGAGCCCCAGCGGCAGCGATACCAGCGTGGAGACAAGCACCGCTAGGAGCGTGTAGTGGTAGTCCACGGCGAAGCCGAAGTCGCCGTACCTCCCGCCGAAGAGAGAGGCGATCACTAACACTACTGAGGCTAGGTAGCACGCCTGCGCCGCGAAGGCGCATGCAGCGACGTTACCCCCAGTCGCCTTGGCAACTAGCACGCTAACCACTACCCCCGGCGCAATCGCTAGAAGCCATAGCGCTAACCCCTCAACCACCGATACTATCCAAGTAAGCACGCGCTCCCCTCCTCTACAAGCAGCAGAGGAGGAAAAGCCTACCGCACCTCGCCGCGCGATTAACGTTTTATGACGGCCTAAACCCGTCGTGAGAACATGAAAATCGTTAAGCCGCTGATCGTGAAGCCAATCCTCGTTTACTACATACACGAGCGACGCGAGAAGGTTAGCTGGAGGCAGTGGGGAGGCATACAGACGATGGAAGACGTTCGCGAGGAGGAAAAGAGGATTAAGCGGGAGCTCGAAGAAGCTTAAGGAGAAAGCCGACTTTAAGCTTGACATCTTGCCGCTATCCTCGGTCCAGTACCCAGAGGAGCTCGAGAGCATCGAGGAGGACATCGAAAAAGCCGACGTGCTCTTAATATACCCAGCCTCGGGGGCGCTAGCCCACATCGCGGGAGCCTACGTACCCCTCGGCAAGATACTGTTGGACATGCTGGTTAGCTATGGGAAGTACGTCGTATTCTTCCTCAGGCATAGGTCTGGCCCCCTCTACCTCTGGTACGAGATCATACACCCCCGATTCCTAAGGCGGGAGACCGACGTCTACCTACAGCCTGTAGGCGTTGAGGACGTCGTCGTAGATAGCTACGATGAGGTGCTTTGGAGGCTTAGAGCCCTATTTGGGCTTAAGAACACCATAGGTAGGAGGATAGTTGCTATAGGCGGGGCCGCTGGGTGGGATGTGGGAGGACCTGGCAGGGTATACGGCCCGTACCTCGCCAAGCGCCTGTGGAGGCTCGACATAGTTACGGTAAGCTACGAGGAGCTCGGCCGGAGGATTAAGGAGGCTAGGGAGAGGAGCGGTTACCTAAGGGAGGCTGAGCGGCTAGCTAAGGAGTACCTAAGCGAGGAGGGAGTTAAGCTCGAAACCGACCGCAAGTTCGTGGTTAACTCGTTCCTGCTCTACCTCCTATTTAAGGACCTACTGGAGGAGCATGAGGCTGACGCGCTTACGGTCTACAACTGTATGACAACGATCATCCCGATGGCGGAGGCCACCGCGTGCTTAGCATTAAGTTTGCTGAACGACGAGGGGTACATAGCGTTCTGCGAGTCCGACTTCGTAGCTATACCGGCTGGCATCTTACTACACGCTATATCCGGTAAGCCCGTGTTCTTGAACGACCCGACCTTCCCACACGACGGGATAGTAACTGTCGCGCACTGCACCTGCCCGCGCATGATGGATGGTAAGAGGAGGGAGCCGGTAGTGTTAACCACGCATTTCGAATCAGACTACGGAGCGGCTCCTAAGGTTCTGTTCAGGAAGGGACAGGAGGTAACGGTGATCGACCCCGACTTCTCCGGGAAGGTCTGGGTAGGCTTCAAGGGGACCATCGTCGACACGCCGTTCCTGCCCATCTGCAGGTCTCAGGCAGAGGTAAGGATCGAGGGTAACTGGAGGTTGTTGTTAGAGGAGATGCGCGGATTCCACTGGATTCTAGCGTACGGAGACTACCTCAAGGAGGTGGGTTATGCGTTAAAGAAGGTAGGGATTAAATGGCTAAATGTATCTGAGAGATAGGCGCCTTATATCTAAAACCCTTTTCTCTCTAAGCCTTATCCCTGAGCTTTGACTTTTTAGTTTCTTTAACGAAGCGTTAGGTTCTTAAGGGCGAGGAGCGGGTTGGGAGGAGGGTACTGTGCAGGTCAGCGTGCCTGCTACAAGGCCTAGAGCTTACAACGGGAGGGTGCTTGTCCTTGAAAACCCCCTTCTGCGAGAGCTGTTGACGAGGCTTAGGGACCGTAACACCGGGCGTAGGGAGTTTAGGGAGCTGTTGAGGCTCGTGGGCATATACATGGGCTACGAGCTGGCCCATTTGTTACCTTGTCGCAGGGTGGTCGTCGAGACGCCTCTCGGCGTTAGGGCGGAGGGCGTGGAGATCGAGGACGAGCGGATCACGGTCCTCGCCGTCTTAAGGGCCGCGATACCCATGGCCCAGGGCCTGCTGGAGGTCCTTAAGGACGCGAAGCTGGGGGTTATAGCGGCTAAGAGGGTGGAGATGGAGGACGCGGCTAGCCACAACTTCGAGTTCGAGATAAGGATTAGCTACGTGAACGTGCCTCCTAACGACGTGCTAGTGGTCGTCGACCCTATGTTCGCGTCGGGCATGACCATGCTCCGCTGCCTCGAGATAGCGTACGACCTCCACGAGTTTGAGAAGACATTCGTGCTCACCGTGATCTCTACCGACCTAGCGATTAGGAGGATACTAGACGCGTTCCCCGACGTTAAGATACTGACACTCGCCATAGACCCAGAGCTTAATAGGCGGGGCTACATAGTTCCAGGCCTAGGGGACGCCGGGGATAGGGCCTTCGGTTAGTGCTCATTAACCCCTATCCTCATTCTTTACCGGTGTAAGAACTTGACACGTAGGAGGCTCCTTCTCGATAACGCCTACGTAGTTACCGTTGACGCTAAGGGGAGTGAATATCCGCGCGGCGCCGTGCTCGTGGAGGACGGCGAGATCGTCGCCGTCGGGCCTAGGGAGGAGATTAGGGAGCTCGGCTTTGATGACGAGGTGGACCTCGAGGGCCGGCTAGTCATCCCTGGGCTGATAAGCGCTCACACGCACTTAGCGATGGTGTTGATGAGGGGCGTTGCAGCGGACGTGGAGGACGTACTCTACGAAGTCTTCTGGCCCGTTGAGACGTCGCTCACGCCGGACGCCGTGTACTACGGGACGCTTCTAGGGGCGGCTGAGGCCCTCCTCTCCGGAATTACCCTGGTGCTAGACCACTACTTCTTCGCCCGCAGGATAGCTGAAGCCCTCGAGAAGGTGGGGCTAAGGGGACTGGTAGGCCACACGGTGATGACCTGGAAAGGCCCTTGGACGGGAGAGGAGGAGCTAAAGGAGGCCTACAAGTTCGCTAGGGAGTGGAGAGGTAGGCTCGTTAAGCCGCTACTCGCTCCCCACGCCCCCGATACCGTAGACCCTGAGTGGCTAAGGGAAATGGGCGAATACGCTAGGGAGAATAACCTGCTAATACACATGCACGTAGCTCAGACTGAGAGGGAATACGAGGACGTAAGGGCTAGGGGGTTCAGGAGCCCCGTCCAGCTCTTAGAGGAGGTTGGCGTGCTGGGCGAGAACCTGGTAGCTGCCCACTGCCTGTACGTCGATGACGAAGACCTCGCGCTGCTCGCTAGGAGGGGAGTTAGGGTCGTCCACTGTCCCTCGGCTTACGGCCTCTCAGGCTCTAGGTTCAGGGGGCTCGAGATGATCGAGAGGGGGGTTAGGGTGCTGCTAGGAACGGACTCCCCGTGCTACAACGATAACATCGATATGTTCGAGGAGATGAGGCTGTACGTAATGCTCCAGAGGCTACAGTACGAACGGGTTGCGCTAAGCGCTAAAGAGCTACTCGAGATGGCAACGCGGCGCGCCGCCGAGGCCCTGGGGCTTAACGACTTAGGCTCCCTCGAGCCGGGCAAGCGGGCCGATCTAGTGGTGTTGGATACTAAGACGCCGTTCATGCAGCCCATGACTAACGCGACCAGCTACGTCGTCTACACGGCGACGAGAGGCGATGTCTACGCAGTGATGGTCGACGGCGAGTTTATGGTCTGGGAGGGCAGGCTCACTAGGGTTCGGGAGGAGGAGATACTGGAGAAAGCGTTGAGCGCTACAGAGGATCTATTCGAGCGCGCACTGCTAAAGAACCCACACCTCAAGGTATTGCCGAGAGCGCTTAAAGTGCTCAAGGCGGCTAAAGAGCTTGACTAGCCAGCATTGCCGTAATCCTCCGCTAAGTTCGCCCTCTAAGCGCCGTCATTAAGCCTATGCGGTAAAAGGTCATCGTCAAAAACGTCAGCGACCAGAAACCCGCTCACCTATCGCACGGGGAGTTCAGTCATCATCCGCTGCTGTAACGTTAGATGGGGCTCTTAAAGGCATTACTCCGCGGCATTCTCTAGCTTCTTGAAGAACCTAGCGTACTCAGGCAGGAAAGGGAAGAACCTCCTTACCTCGTAGCCGCAGCTAACGCAGCAGTATACTAGCAGGTCTCCGACGAGCTCCCCGCCTATTAGCGCCTGATAGACGAACTTCATCCTCCCTCCGCACCTGGGGCAGGTTTTAGGCATGCGCGCGTGTTCGGATGCTATGACCCTTAACGCCAGCTCTAGGAACTCTTCGAAGGATTCCTCAGCAACCCCTAACTTTCAGAAACCCACCAAAGGCCCTGCCCTGTACCCGTCTAAACCAAGGTATGTAAGCATGCCTAATAAGCCTTGCTTATTAGGGACCTCTGGCCCCTCTGCTGAGAGCCTTTAGGGTGCGTCTAATGGGTGGATTGCTGGAGGAGATGTTCGTCTTACTGCTATTGATACTGGCGTCTCCCGTGCTAGCGAGGCTCGTTAAGCTACCCGTGATAGTCGTTGAAATCCTACTCGGCATGGCGTTAGGGCCTAGCCTATTCGGGATACTGACCATTGGGGAGTGCTTTGCCGGGCTCGCCCTATTCGGCTTCATCTACCTTATGTTCGTCGTTGGGCTAGAGGTTGAGGTTAGGCACATTAAGGCTAACCTAGCTAGGGTAACAGCGATAGCGCTGGGATCCTTCCTAACCCCCCTCTTCCTAGGCTACCTAGTAGCGCTCGCCTACGGGCTTCCAGCTGAGTTGATAGCCGTAGCCCTCTCAACGACCTCCATGGGGATCATCCTCCCAACGGTAAAGGAGCTATCGGGCCGTGAGGAGGTGGGGCAGGTCCTCTTGGGAGCCGCGATCCTCGTCGACGTGATAAGCATGTTCGCCCTAGCCTACGTCGTCGAGAGGGAGTTCCTATCGCTCGATAGGCTACTGATCCTGCTAGCGACTCTCGCGGGGCTGATAGTAGCGGTTGAACGCTTGAAGAAGTGGACTCCTACTAGGGAGAGGGTTAAGGAGCTCATAGGTGAGTATCACCTTGACGTTAGGACTAGCATCGCACTGATATTCGGGCTCGCAGTCCTAGCTGAGTACGTAGGGGTTCACGCGATTATAGGCTCGTTCTTCGCGGGGCTCCTGATATCCGAGGTCGAGGAAAAGGTGGAGGGGCTATTGGAGAAGCTGTTAGGCTTCGGCTACGGTTTCTTCATACCGATATTCTTCATAGCGGTAGGCGCTCGCACGGACCTTCCGCTAATCCTTAGTAACGTTAAGGCGCTGGAGGTCTTAGCGGCCCTCCTAGCAGCGGGGTTCTTAGGGAAGATCCTTGGGACCTTCATCCCGTCGAGGCTCCTAGGCTTCACCACCCAGGAGAGCTTGTCGATGGGGTTTGCGATGAGCGCTAGGCTTAGCCTGATAGTGGCGGCAGCCGAGATAGGGCTAGCTACCGGCCTCATAACCCACGAGATCTACTCGATGCTCGTCCTCCTAGCGATAGCGAGTGTGCTGCTCTCCCCATCGCTAGCAAAGGTGGCCGTCGGCAGGAGGGTGATCAGGGTTCCCGAGGAAAGGCCCATACCTTAAACCCTTTCTAAGCCCTTTAGAGCTTTCAGGGTGTGAGGGAGGATTGGCTAGGTTATAGGGACCTGCTTAGCTATAATGCGGCTGGGAGGGCTCTGAGGAAAGTTAGGCGCTTACTGCTGTACGGCGCGTGCGTAAGAGATGAGTACCCGGAGATATACGCCGAGTACTCTACGGGTAGGGTTCCGCTAGCCGTCTGCCTAGAGAGGGAGCACTTCAACATGGTATCGCTTAAGCTAGCTTCGATAGTGGCTAGGGTCAGGCTGGAGGAGGTGGTCGTGTTAACGGTCGACGGCTCCCCCCACTGCGTGCAGCTACACCACGCGGTCGAGGAGGTCGCTAAGGTGGTGGCGTCGATGCCGCCCGTGAAGCACCTAGTCATAGAGGAGGGGAAGGTTATCGAAGTCTCACCTAAAGCCGTTAAGGTGGCTAGGTACCTTTCGAGAGTAGAAAAGATGCTTAAGCGCTATACGGCGTAAGCTTCAAGTTCGGAGCCTTCTTGGAGTGGACGGGGACTGAGGTTGGCGAAGATCGTCCGCTGCCCTAAGTGCGGTTACGCATTCAGTCTAAGCTACTCTAGAGCGCTAATGTGTACTGGCTGTCACCTATCCGTAATGGGTAACTGTGGCTATGCGGTATGCCCGAACTGCGGCTACGAGTTCCCCCTTAGCCTCAGTCAGGTTAAGGAGCGTAGGGAAAAGGTGAGGTTAGCGTAATAAGGCTACGGGAGTGATTAAAAACGGCCCTGATGACGGAAGAGACAGCTGACCCATGATGTTAAACCGCGAAGCTGAGCCTAGCTACGTCCTCTCCTGCTCCCTCTTGCTTATAGCCAGGGGGCACATCGACCTGTAAGGGCAGTACTGACACTCCCACTCGTAACGAGGCGACCTTTTCTCAAGAAAGAACTCCCTCCCGAGCTTAATCACCTCGCCATCAGGTAGCGCCTCCTCTAGCCCGTACCCGTACTCCCTAACACCTGAGGGCGTTAAGTAGATCAGCCTGCCGGGCATCCCGTAGACGTTCATGTACAGCTTAAGCTGCATTTCGTGGTGATCCATTGGCAGGTTCTCCAGAGGGGCTGTAGTGAACTTAAGCTCGACAACCTCGTTGTCGAGTACTAGGTCTGGTGCAGCGTGGAGAGTGAACTCGAATCCGTCTTCGCTCCTATATACCTTGTAAGAGTAGTGGTGGGGAGGAGGATACCCCTCTAGCAACACCTTAACCGCAAGCTCGAAGACTGAGCCCATGAGGACCGCCGTCCTCTGCGGGATTAGCTGCTGCGGTCCATATAGCTTCTCAAACCTAGCCTTAGCGTAACAGTGAATTACGGCGGTTACCGGCGCGCTGTAGGGCGGCTCTAGGCTCAGCGAGCCTAGAAACTTCTCGGTAAGGTTCCTTCGCATCTCAACGTACTTGTCGAGCACTGCCCTCCAGATCTTAAAGCTAGGTCTCATCAATCGAGAAAGGTAAAAGGCATTTAAACAAGGGAACGGTTAAAGAAATGAGCTAAGGAATTTAAAGCGGGCTTCTAGCCTTTATTTAGTCCTGCCCTTAAACCTGTAAACGGTCGTACCGCAGTGCGGACAGGTGCCCTTGTAGGCTAGCCTGCCGTTCTTGAGGACGACCTCCTGGGGATCCTTCATCTCGACGATCTTCCTACACTTGACGCAGTAGGCCGTGATGGCCATGTTCTCTCACCGAGAGGAACCGGCCTTTAAGGCGTATATATTCCTATCGCTGAAATTCTCTGTGTCATTGACAGCATAATTTAACTCATGAAAATATAGAACAGATAATTCATTTACCCATGTGTAGAGGAGAAGTATTTTGAACAGAGAAAAATAGGGGATTACCCATCTCTACAAATGGGTCGTAACCTAATTCTTACAAACAGGAATATGTAACCAGCTAGTGTTTTTATATTGCTAAAAGCCATTTACCTATACAATTATAAAATGTATGGAGGTATATGCATTGCTCCAATGTTAAAATAGTTTAGCAAGTTAAGCTCACGGCTCGGACGAACTCGTCCGGTGTTAGAGGCGCGTACCTGCCGTTAAGCCCTAGGAGCCTCGACACCTTAAGGGTCTGCGGTATTATGAGCCTGCCCTCCTCCACAGCTCTTGAGGCTAAAATGTCTCTCGGGCTTCCATCGGCTATCACCTTGCCGGACTTAAGCACTACTATCCTGTCGGCGTACTTAGCCGCTATGGGTATAGAGTGCGTTATGACTATGACGGCTTTTCCGTCTCTTGTAAGGGCTTTGAGGAGCGCCATGATCCTATCGCAGAAGCCCCTATCCTGTCCCGTAGTGGGCTCATCTACTATCAGTAGCCGGGGATTTAGCGCGTAGACCGACGCTAGCGCTAGCCTCCTCTTCTCGCCTTTGCTTAGGAAGAATGGGTGCTCGTCCTCGAGGCCGCTTAGGTTGACGAGCTTTAGGACCTCTTCAACCCTTCTCTTAACCTCGTCCTCGGGTAGCCCTAGCAGCCTTAACCCGAACGCTACTTCGTCGTACACCTTCTGACAGAAGAGCTGGTGGTCTGGGTTTTGATGGACGTAGCCGACGAGCCTTGCGAGCTCCGCCCTGCCGTACTCCTTAACGCTGCGCCCAGCGATTAGGACATCTCCCTTAGTTGGGGTTAGTAGCCCCGCCATGACCTTAGCTAGCGTAGTCTTACCGCTCCCATTGGGGCCTACGAGGGCTATGAACTCGCCCTCCCTAACCTCTAGGTTAACGCCCCTGAGCGCCTTGATCCCTCCGGGGTACACGTACTCAATGCTCACGCAACGCGCTACTAGCCGCCTACTCGCTCCATCATCTGCCTCACGACGTACTTGGTTAATGGAGACCTTGCCCTTCAGAGCCTCTGCGAGTTCCTCAGCGGAGAGAGCGATGCTGCTGAGCTCAAGCCTAGCGGATATCTCGGCGGTCTCAGGCGGGTACACGCCTATCTCCTTAAGCTCCTTCGCCTTAGCGAACACCTCCCTAGGTTCGCCCTCTAGGAATACCTTCCCTTCACGTAGGACGATGACCCTATCGGCGAACTCGGCTACGATCTCGGATTCATGCTCTACTAGTATTACGGTGATGTCTAGTTCATCTCTAACCCTCCTTATGGCGGATACCACCTCCTCCTTACCCTGCGGGTCAAGATCGGAGGTAGGCTCGTCTAAGACCAGCACCTCGGGATGTCGAGCTAAGGCCGTAGCTATAGCCACCCTCTGCTTCTCGCCCCCTGAAAGCTGGTACGGGTGCCTATCTAGGAAGTCCTTAGATAGGCCTACGAGGTCTAGCGACCACTTTATCCTCTCCTCCATCTCCTCCCTAGAGAGCCCTAGGGGCTCTAGCCCTAGCACGATCTCGTCCTCCACGGTAGTCATTACGAACTGCATCTCGGGATCCTCGAAGACTATAGCCACCTTCCTCGCTAGCTCGGTTACGTCGTGCTCCCGGGTGTCCATCCCCAGAACCTTGACGGATCCTGAGAAGTCGCCTGGCAGTCTCTGCGGTATCGTTCCGTTAAGGGTTAGGACGAACGTTGTCTTCCCAGCCCCGGAGGGGCCCATTATAGCTACGAACTCGCCCTTCTCGACTGATAGGCTAAGCCCCCTTAGAGCTGGCTCCTCCCTACCGAGGTACTTCCACCTCACTTCCCTAGCCTCTATGGCCTTTACCATAGCAGCCACCAAAGGATGAATGCCATCATTACTGCTAGGTAGGTTAACGTGATGCCTAGATCCCGCCTGCGGAAGGCGAACCTGTGGTACACCGCTTTAGCCCTAGTGCTAGGGGCTATCCCCCTCGCCTCTAGCGCTAGCGACATCTCGTAGCTCCTAGTGATCATCAGGGATAGTAGCGGTATTAGCGCGTTAGCGTAGAGTAGGAACCTCCTCGCTAGCGACGTCCTCTCGAAGTCCACGCCCCTAGCCGACATTGCCTCCCTTATCGTCATGAAGTCGGATACGAAGAGCTGTATGCCCCTAAAGAATAGGGACGCGGCTACGCACGCGCCGAACGGTAGCCCTACCGACCTTAAACCCCAGACGAAGTCCCTATCGGTTACGGTCCCGAGGAGTAGGATGGCAGTTAGTACCATGGCAAATATCCTAGCGATGAACGTGGCGGCATAGCTTAGAGCGGTGTCCGTCACCAGTATCTTCCACTCGAAGACGCCCTTCTCAGCCTCTATCCTCAGCAGCGTAGCCTCGTAGAACACGCGCCCTGGGAGGTGCGCGAAGAGGACAAAGGACAAGGCGATGAAGCTGGTCATGCTGCCTATAACGACCACGTACTTCTTCATCGCCGAGAGCGGTATGCCAGCTAGCTTGCACGTTAGCGCGCTTATTACGATAAGCGAGATCGCTGCTAGGGGGTCCTTAGTGAATAGTATAGATATTGAAAGAAAGAGGGGGATTAGGATTTTGGTAGCTACGTGTAGGCCCATATACCTCGTCGATGCCGCTTCTATCCCCGTTAGCTCCCTTAGAATCGTTGGCATGTGCTAGGCCCACCATCCTTTAACGTACAGCCCCGTCCTCTTGAAAACCGGCGTTAGGGCGACCAGCAGGGCCGTGGCTATGACCGAGAGCACTACGAGGTCGCCTAGAACCCAGCCGACGAAGACCGGCCAGAACAGCTCGGCTGGTAGCGGCGGGGGTAAATTGAAGTAGGTTAAGGAGCCGGCGCCCCAGAGCCCTGAAAGCACACTAGCCCCTATGATGCCTAAGATGTGGGCGATCCACGTCTTAGCGTGTCCAGCTATTAACCCGAGGACTATGCCTATGAGGGCTAGCGCCGTTCCGATGTAAACCGAGTAGACGTAAAATGTTACGAAGGGCTCACCGTACTTAGCGCCCCACAGCACCTGCACTACTATCCCTATGAACAATAGCGCCGTACCCATCGAGATGAAAAGTGGGAGTAGCTTAGCAGCCCAGGGTCTCTTAGCTGTGAAGTCGGGGTCTACCTTAGCTAGCCTGAAGATAGCTGCTGGCACGATCGCTTCTATGAAGTCGGCCCAGGACCATATCAGCGACTGTATCACTGAGTAGCCGCTCGGGTATAAGCCCAGGAAGAAGCAGCTAACGTATCCCGCTAGCGCGCCCCACGCCCCCATCCAGACGCCTAAGGGCACGTAAATGGCCGCTGCAACGTACAGAGCTGAGACTCCCGGAGCGCCGAGTACCGGGAAGATGAGGCTCGATACTACTCCTAGGACATAGGATATAGCTGTCGCGAAGGCGAAGGTTACTATGTGCATCCACGTTACGCGCCTTGGGGCGCTCATCTCCCTCACCGTTAACACACGTAAATCAAGTTTATATAAGTCTTTCATGTAAGCTGATGATAAAGTGTCTGAAAATTGACATGGGTGTGTTAAGTGCGGGCTAAGGAGTACTTCCTCAGGTTGCTGGCTAGCCGGTGCATCGCCGATCTCAGGAGGTACTTCTCGGGCAGGGAGTTGAGGGAGATGCTCGAGAGGAGGGGGGTTAAGCTAAGCGATCCCGAAGTGTCGAGGTACGCTACCGGACGCGTTATACCCTCCCTGGATAGGGCCATTGCGATACTCGAGACGACGTGTGAGGCTCTTAGTCGAATACTGGAGAGGCTAGTGGTTATTGACGAGAGGGGGGTCGTTAACGTTAGCAGATTAGCGTTCGAGCTGCCGCTGCTAAGGCTTGCGGCAGTTAGAGCGCTAATGAAGTTCGGTGACGAGGAGATTGACAGGGTCCTCACGGCCGCTGTTAACGGCATTCCCCTCGCTACGCTGATAGCCAACTACTTGGGCGCCGAGCTATGTGTCGCTAAGCAGCACATGGACGCCCTGTCGATAAGGTACCTAGAGGTAAAGTACTTCGCCCCTAGCCCTCCGAGGTACCAGCCGCTCTACCTCCCGGAGCACATGCTACCGCCGGGGTGTAGGGTCCTGCTCGTGGATGACCTGCTGCAATCTGGTAGGACCTTAGGCGCGTTAGCTAACCTGGTGAAGAAGGCTGGAGCTAGGGTCGTTGGAGTATTCTCCCTGCTTGGGCTGGGGAGGGAGTGGAGGGGCGTCGTCGAGAAGCTAGGCGCCAAGCTAGACGTAGTACTCGAGGTGGCTAACCAATAATAGCCCGCTAAGCGGAGAGGAGGGGGGAGGAGCTTGATAGTCGTTGGGCATAGGGGGATGAGGTTCGTAGAGCCGGAGAACACGCTTAGAGCTGTTAAGCGCGCGCTCGAGCTGGGGGTTGACGCCGTTGAGGTTGACGTTAGGCGGACTCGAGACGGGCACCTCGTGCTGATGCACGACCCTACGGTGGATAGGACTACGAACGGGCGGGGGAGGGTTAGGGATCTAACGCTTGCTGAAATACGTAGGCTAGATGCAGGTAAGGGCGAGAGGGTGCCAACGCTCACCGAGGTCTTAGAAGTCGTGAGAGGCAAGGCTAAGCTGTTCCTAGAGATTAAGGAGCCGGACATAGTCGGAGACGTAGTAAGGGAGGTTAAGCGCGAGGGCATGTTAGGGGAGGTGCTGTTCATTAGCTTCTTCCACCCAGCTGTTAGAAAGCTTAAGGAGCTTGTGCCTAAGGCCGAGGTGGGGATAATATTCTCCTGTGAGCCAGTAGACCCGGCGTCGCTAGCTAAGCAGGCGGGGGCCTCGTGGATCGCCGCTAACTTCGCCTTTACTACTAGGGAGCTGGTCGAAAAAGCCCATAGAGCGGGCTTAAAGGTTAACGTGTGGGTGGTTAACACCCCCGAGGACTTGCGCAGGGCTAGAGACCTTGGAGTAGACGCGGTAACTACGGATAGGGCCGACTTAATCGTACCCCTAGTTAGGAGCAGGGGACTCGACGAGTTCATATAGCTGAAGCGATAGAGTTCACGAGCGGAGGATGTGGAGCGGAAGGGCTGAGCGGTGACGAGCAGGCTAGAGACTGACGCATCCTAGTGGAGGTGCAGTAAACCTCCATAACCTCTCCTTGAGGGTAGATGGCTCAGTAATAGTCCGCTCTTCTTCACAGCTCATCCTGTCGGGGTCTCCTCATCGCCGTTTAGTTCCTTAAAGCGAGGAGATATAAGGTGTGGGTTTAGTTGGAGCCTCGGGAGGAACATGGCCAAGTACGCGGTTCTAGTAATCGACATGCTAGAGGAGTTCGTTAGGGGCAGGCTTAAGGCCGAGGCCGCCGAAGCCATAGTGCCTAACATCGCGAAGCTGATCGAGTTCGCCCACAGGAAGAAAATACCCGTTATACACGTCGTTGACAGCCACTACCCAGAGGTAGACCACGAATTCAAGCTATGGGGCCCCCACGCCGTAAGGGGAACTCCTGAAGCTAAGGTGGTCGAGGAGCTCGCACCTGGAAAGGAGGATTACGTGGTCGAGAAGCGGAGGTACGATGGCTTCGTTTTCACAGACCTAGACGCGCTGCTAAGGGAGCTTGGAGTAGACACCCTGATCCTCACCGGCATACACACCCACATATGCGTCCAGAACACGGCCCTAGGCGCGTTCTACAGGGGATACAGGATCATAGTACCTAGGGACTGCGTAGCCGCGGCTACCCCCGAGTGGCACGAGAGGGGGCTAGAGTACATGAAGCTGTTCGCTGGCACCGAGATAACTACGCTCAGCGAGCTCCTCGAAAGGCTTGAGAAAGAGCTATGAGCGCTCCCATATCCTAAGGTAGTCTCTAAACAGCCTACTTTTAACCACATGCGTGTAGACCTGCGTAGCCTTTAAGCTAGCGTGCCCTAAAAGCTCCTGAATCTCCCTAATGTCCATTCCCCTAGATAAGGCGAACGTCGCGAAGCTGTGCCTTAATATGTGCGGCGTGACCTTCTTCCGAATACCCGCCTTCTTAGCGAGCCTCTTAAGCACCCTCTCCACCGTAACGTAGTGTATGTGGGGGCTACCCCTGCCCGGGAAGAGGTAGTCGCCGTCTGAAAGGCCGTTTCTCTTAATGTACTCCTCTAAGACTTCCCGCGTCTCAAAGTTAAAGAAAACTACTCTCTCTTTAGCCCCCTTGCCCCTAATCCTAATTGACATATCTTCAAGATCTATATCATCCACCTTCACCTTAACGAGCTCGCCAACCCTCATCCCAGTCGTGTAGAGGAGCAGGACTATTAGCTTGTCCCTAAGGTTATCGGCCGCCTCGATGAGCGCTCTAACGTCGTCCGGCTCTAGAAACCTGGGAAGGTCCTTAGGCCTCCTCGGATACTCGAAGCCCTCTAGCCCACGCTGACAGCCTATGTACTCCAAGAACCTCTTAACAGCTACCGCGGCAGTGTATATGCTCCCCTCCTTGTACCCCCTCCTGCGCAGGGACGCTAGGAAGCCGTCTACGTCCCAGGACGATATGTCTAGCACGTGCTTATCTCCTAAGTACTCTAGGAAGGACTCCAGTATGCTGCGGAAGGTCCTTATCGTCTTAGGGGACCTATTCCTAGCTACGAGGTGGTCTATGTACCTCTCTAGCAGTTCCCTATTAGAAGGGCGGCTAGCGCCCGGCAAGGGAGATCTCTACTCCTCTTCCTCCTCAAACCTTATCGTCTCCTCGGATATTGCGTAGGCCTTAAGTCTGTTAGCGACGTATATCGGTGCGCCAGCTCTGAGGGCTAGCGCTACAGAGTCGCTGGGCCTAGCGTCGATGTAGTACCTTACCCTCTTACCGTTCTCCTCCCTAGTGAGGACTATCGTCGCCGTGTAGACGTTCTCTATTAACGCGTCTATCGTAACCTTCTCGACACTAACCCCTAGCGCTCCTAGGATGGAGATTATGAGGTCGTGAGTCAGGGGGCGGCGGGGCTGGTAGCCCTTTAAGGCGTGATCTATCGCCATAGCCTCGGGCGCGCCTATGTATATTGGGAGGACTAAGTCGTCCCAGTCAATCCCCTTGAGGAGCATTACATAGCTGATGAAGCCGTGGATAGATGCCGCATAAACGCCGATGACATCGGCCTTTGTATACTCCTCAAGGGATTTTTCCTCTGAACCCATGCCTATCCGTAAGCTTACCCTGCTAGGGACTATTTAAGGGTACAGCTGTAGCACCGTTTAAATAAGCGGTCGAGAAGCTCAACGCTTGGATGATGATACTTGCCCCCCAAGGACCCTAGAGGGATGAAATAATTACTGCGGGCTGAGCCTAAGCTGTTCCTCCTCTGCACAGTCGAAGTCCTAACGCGTTAGCCTAACCGTTAAGCTCACTACGCCTATAGCCTTCACTAAGGCTTATTTTCCACGAAAGGTTTATATACTTGATGAAGGATAAGGCGCTCCCACCGCTGCTTCTAATAACTCTGCTAGCCGCATCCCCCGCGCTGGCCGAGTCCTTTTCGATAACCAGCGCCGATAGGAGCGTTAGGTTTAGGCTCGACTACCCCGTCGAGGTAGAGCTAGGTGGGTGGCTTAGAGTTTGCTTCGAGCTCTCTGCCTTCAAGAACATAACCGTAAACGAGTTCAGGCTTAAAGCGATATTCTACTACACCGGCGGTAGCACTACGCTCTTCGACAAGATAGTCCTCTCCTCAAAGCCCATGCAATCCGGCGAGGTGTACCAGGACTGCATTGAAGCGAGGGTAAGGCTACCAACCCCGCCCCCCGAGCCACACGTCGAGCTAATAGTAACGTTAAACTACACGGTCGTAGGAACCGGTAAAAATGAGATATTAACACAAAAGCTTTACATAACTACGGTCCGCGACGTAACATACGCTGAGCTTGAGAGGATGTATGAGGACGCTGTAAAAACGGCTAAACAGTATAAGGGCCAGGTTGAGGAACTACAGGACCAGGTCGAGGAGCTACAAGATAAGATTAGGAGTCTAGAAAACGAGATCTCAGGGCTTAGGGGTCAGGTTGCGGCGCTACAGAGCGCGCTTGAGCAGGCTAGGAAGGAGAGGGACCAGGCGCTATCTGAACTTAAATCGACTCTCTCGAAGCTTGAAGCCTATAAGGCGAAGTACGAGGAGCTGCTAGCTGAGAAGGCTGATCTGGAGGAGAAGCTAAAACAGTTACAGAGGGAGACGGAGGGCTTACTCGCTAGCCTAC
Source organism: uncultured Thermofilaceae archaeon (assembly GCA_964489665.1). Taxonomy (GTDB): domain Archaea; phylum Thermoproteota; class Thermoprotei; order Thermofilales; family Thermofilaceae; genus CAZAZN01. The sequence continues at coordinate 6,527 of CAZAZN010000025.1, read as the reverse complement.
ATAGCTACAAGGGGAAGTACGAGACTACTTACAGCGAGTATGTTAAGCTCAAAGAGGAGTACGACGCCCTATCGCGTGAAAACTCGATGCTTAAAATGGCACTAATAGCGCTTGTCGTAGCCTTAGGCGCGCTGACCGCACTACTGGTGCTGAGTGGGCGCATACCTACCTACTCGATTACGCGCTTATCACAGCGACGGTCTAGCCAGCCAGCTAAGGGACGGCTTGAACCTGAGGAGAGCAGTATCAGGCCACTGTTCAGGAGAGTATAAACTGTTCAGGAGAGTGGAGAGTATAACAGGCAGTAATCATCCGCTAAAGCATATACTCACTTTTATCTCCGCTAGCTGAGACGGGCGAACTACTCAGCGCTCGCCGTAACCTATAAAGCTTACATAGGCTACGTAGTCTCCCGTAGGAATATTGAGGTAAAGGTGAGATATTTGAAGTTATTATCGCGGCTAGCTAAGGCAATCTACGCATCGCCCGAGATCAAGGTTTACGAGAAGGTTATCAACCACGCGGAGGTATGCGCCTCCACGGCGAAAGCTTTGAGAGAGGCTATAGATGCCGCCATCAAGGGGGATATGCCTAGAGACCTTATAGAGAGGGTTTACGAGCTCGAGAAGCAGGCCGACGTGTTAAGGCGGCAGATCCTAGATGACCTAGCTAAGGGCGGGCTCCCCCCGCTCACTAGAGAGGACTTCGTTAGGCTAGCCGAAAGGGTAGATAAGGTCGCCGACTGGTCTAAGGAAGCTGCAAGGCTCATCAAGGCTTCTCAAGGCCTTAGCCTCGACGACGAGCTTAAAGCGCTGGTGCGCTCGCTAGCCGAAGCCGAGGTTAAGGCGGCTAACCTGCTGCACCGAGCACTTACCGAGATGCAAAGCAGCTACGACTCAGCTCTCTCGATCATCAAGGAGATAGAGAAGCTTGAAGACGAGGCGGACGAGGATTACGTTAAGGCTTTAGCGCTCACGGCTAAGCTGCCCTGCCCAAAGATGGTGCTCGTTGAGAGGCTCATCGACGCGATAGAGAACGCCATAGACGCGTGCGAAGACGCCTCAGATGTGTTAGAGGAGATAATCGTCCGGGCCATTAGGTGAAGAGGATGGACCTCTTCTTCGTGCTCAGCGCCCTCTTAGCATTCTACATCGCCTGGAGCATTGGGGCTAACGACGAGACCATGGCGGTCGTAGCGGGTAGTGGATTCACGAGTATAGGCATAGCCGTAGCTATCGGCGCGTTAATGGACTTCCTAGGAGCTGTAGTAGCGAGCGAAGCCGTCGAGAAGACGATGGGCGTTAGCCTTCTAGCCTTTACGCCTACTGACAAGGACTTTTTCATAATATTATTCGCGACGGCAACGTGGCTGGTCATCGCTTCTTACAGGGGCTGGCCAATATCGACGACTCACTCAGCGGTTGGAGCAGCTCTAGGGATAGCGCTCCTGAGGAGGGGGCTCGAGGGAGTAAATGCGGGCGTCGTGTGGAAGATCCTTAGCGGCTGGGTGTTCTCGCCCATCTTCGGCCTCCTAGGCTCGTTCATATTGTACAAGGTGTTCGAACACCTATATCTCAAGAGGTCCTCTAGCCGGGGGATTGTGCTAGACCTTAAGGTGGCTAAGGCGTGCTCAATCGCCCTAGTAGCGTGGGCTGCTGCCACCTCGTTCTTCAGAGGGGGGAATGACGCCGCTAACGCTACAGCGTTCCTGCTTAGGATCTACCCGTACCCGCTCTACGTGAGGCTACTTGGAGGGGTGGGCATAGCTTTAGGCTTGATCATACTAGGCAGGAGGGTCGTGAAGAACGTTGGAACTCAACTCGTAGTGCTCGACCCCGCCACTGGACTAACCGTGCAGCTATCGACGGCTTTAACGCTAGCCTTCGGAACCCTAATGGGCTTTCCCCTATCGGGCACGCACGTACTCGTAGCGGCGCTAGCGGGCATAGGGCTTGCTAAGCGATCCTGGATTAACCTTGCTAACCTTAAGGAGATCTTATTGACGTGGGTGATAACCTTCCCCAGCGCCGCTGCTCTAGCCGCCGTCCTCGGGCTCCTAATATAGCGTGTTTAAGTTAAGGAAATAACCCTCTTCCCCTCTCCTCCACGCCGTGGAAAGTCGCGTTAGGGGCGTGCTGGACGCTCTAATTGCCGTAACCCTATGGTCACTGGGAGTCGTACTCGTAAAGTTCCTCTCCCTTTTCTACGATGCCTTTACGCAGAACTTCTTCCGCTACGCGTCAGCCTCCCTTTTCCTACTAGCCTTCGCGGCGAAGAAGGAGGGTGGCAGGCTAGGCGTTGTCGCCAGGAAGAGCTTACTCTTAGTCCCCTTCGTGCTTAGCTTCCAAACCCTATGGGTTATGGGGGTCTACCTAACAAAAGCAGCCATCGTGGCGTTCGTCATAAGGCTCAGCACGGTCGTGGTTAGCGTACTTGCCTACGTGCTCTTCAGGGATGAGAGGGAGTTAGTGTCGTCGCCCCGCTACATACTAGGGCTGCTGTTGTCGCTGGCTGGCGTTGCCGGCTTAACGGTAAGGCCTGGCGCTAGCGTATGGATCGACGAGGGAGCGGTCCTGGCTCTAATGGGAGCCCTAGCGTGGGCACTCTACTCGGTGCTTGCTAAGGCCGCTTTACGCGATACATCGCCGGTTTCGCTTAGCGCTACAACATTTGCTCTAACTACACCAGGCTTAGGGGTACTCGCCCTCGCTGCGGGTAGGCCTCAGGAGGTGGCCCGCCCAGGACCGCAGGTGCTGGCATTACTGATCGCCTCGGGAATAGTTTCGGTCGGCATAGGTAATGTAGCGTTCTTCGCGGCTACAAGGGAGGTGGGCGCCGCGCTTCCCTCGGCGTTACAGCTGCTTATACCGCTGTTAACAGCTATCCTCGCACACACCTTGCTCGGCGAGGAGATAGACTACTCCGAAGCGCTCTTCGGCGCGCTCATCCTCGCGGGATGCGCCCTGATAGTGAACGAAAGGCTTAAAGGACCCTGGTCCCAAGGACGCGCTCAACATGCTCGCGGGTAACGGGCCCCTCTCTCAAGATTCTAGGAGGCGAGGTCGTCAGGTCTATCACCGTCGATACGGGCGTTCTCTCCAACTCGCCGGCGTCTACGAGTACGTCTAGGCCGGGCAGTTGCTCGGCTACCTCCTGGGCGCTGTACAGGGGCGGCCTTCCCGATATGTTAGCGCTCGTGGCCGTGATGGGCCTACCGAGGATCTCGGCTATTAGCGTTGGTAGAGGATGGGGGGAGAGCCTTATGCCGACGTTGCCGTCGATCGTTACAACCCCTGGGGCGAAGTAGGAGGGGTCTTTAGCTCTAAGTATTAGCGTTACCCTGCCGGGAAGCAGCGCTAGCGCCCTTTCGGCCAGCTCATCTAGGATGCATAGCCGCCTTATATCGTCCTTCGACGCAACGAATACTGATAAGACCTTCTCTAGGGGCCTGCGCTTGATCTCAAAGACTTTCCTGACGGCGTCTGGCGAGGTAGCGTCTGCGGCTAGCCCGTAGGACGTATCCGTGGGTATAGCTGCTACCAGCCCAAGCTTTAGATAATCGGCTACCCTCACGGCTACCTTCGCGGGTTCAGTGTACTCTATGACGATCATGGTCCCCTCCCACTGGTGAGAGCTAGTTTTCAAAAGCGTTGGCTACCGCTCACGCGTCCTCTAAACGCTACAGGTCGCAGGCTTAACGCCTATTATTCACGAGCATCTACAAAGCGTGGTGGAGCATGGGCAAGAGGCTCGTTTCAGCTGCCGTTCCGGAGACCGCGGAGAAGCTTCAGTACCACATCAGGTGTAAGCCGGGGGACGTAGCGCCCTACGTGCTCCTACCCGGCGACCCCGAGAGAGTACCTCGGATAGCTAGGTACTGGGATGAGGCTAGGCACGTGGCAACACACAGGGAATTCGTTACCTATACGGGGAGGTACAAGGGAGCCCCTATCTCAGCTACGTCAACGGGCATAGGCGGTCCCTCAGCGGCTATAGTCGTGGAGGAACTGCTAAGGGTGGGGGCTAGAACGTTTATCAGGGTTGGCACGACAGGAGCGATCCAGCCTGAAATTAAGGTTGGAGACATAATCATCACGACGGGCTCCGTTAGGCTCGAGGGGACGACTAAGCAGTACGTCTGCCCCGAGTACCCAGCGGTAGCGCATTACGAGGTGGTGCTAGCACTAGTAGAGGCGGCTGAGACTTTAGGCGTAAGGTATCACGTAGGCATAACCGCTACCACTGACTCGTTCTACACAGGGCAGGCCCGGCCCGGCTTCGAAGGCTATAAGCAGAGCTGGATGGAAAACCTGATACCTGACCTCCGAGCGGCGAGGGTGCTTAACTTCGAGATGGAATCGGCTACTATCCTCACGCTTGCGAACATCTACGGGGCTAGGGCTGGCGCCGTATGCGCCGTCCTAGCTAACAGGATAACCGACGAGTTCGAGATAGACGCTGGTGTTGACGACGCGATAAGGGTAGCTAACGAGGCGGTTAGGATACTCTACGAGTGGGACCTAGTTAAAGAAGGGAGGGGTAAAAAGCACCTATACTTAGGACTCCTAGTTAAGCGCTAAACCTCTACTTTTATTATAGCATCTAAAACCGCGTAAGCGGCTTTTTCTACCTGCTCCTTAAGCTCCTCCGCCGTAGCCATCTCTTCAACCTTGTCTAGGACTACGTCGCTTACTATGAGGAGGGCGCCCGTCTTAAAGCCCCTAAGGAGTCCTAGCGTAAACAGCGTAGCGCACTCCATCTCAACCGCGATTATGCCCCTCGAGACCCACTTCTTAACGAAGTCTGGGTCCTCGATGTAGAACGCATCGGCGCTTATCACGGGGCCCACGTAGTACTTTAACCCCTTCTGCTCAACCGACTCGACCAACGCCTTTAGCACATCAAAGCTAGGCACAGCAGGCATGCAAGCGCCTGGGACGTACGTGCCGACTGTACCCCCTGGTAGGTACGCCGCACCGGTGGGTATCACGTAGTCTCCAACCTTCTGTCCCTTAACCATCCCTCCGCAGGTCCCGAGCCTAACGATTAGCTTAGCGCCAAGCATCTTTAGCTCCTCGAAAATTATCGATGCAGAAGGCCCCCCTATGCCATGAGTTGCCACAGTCACCCTAACGTCCTCGTACGTGCCGGTATAGGTCAAGTATCCCCTGTTCTTATTAACGAGCTTAGCCCCCTCGAGGTACTTGGAGAGCTGCTCCACGCGCGCCGGATCGCCTGCCACGATGACCCTTTTAGCAATGTCTTCCGGCTTTGCAAGTATGTGAAGGGGCTTGGGCAAAGGTCTCCACCCTCCTAAAGGCCTTTAGGGCAAGGTTAATGAACGTTATTGCTCGTCCGAGGAAAAGCTAATAACTGTTCGACGACTGTACTATAGCTGAAAGAGGGGGCCGGCATGGCCGAGGAGAAGGTAGTCGAGGTAACGCCACTAGGCGCGAAGATACTAGCCATCGTCATGGTCCCCGCGATCGCCGCCCTAAACTACGTTGGCGGCGTCGTCGTCGAGATGCTAAAGCTGCCGATTTGGGGCGATACCTGGGCCACGATGTTAGGCACCATGATCTCCGGCTTCTGGGTCGGCGCAGTAGGCGGCTTCCTCTACAACATAATCATGGCCCTAACCGTCTGGGGCCTACCAGCGTGGGTCTGGGGCTTCTGCAACCTCAGCATCGCTATAATTACCTGGGTCTGCATGAAGATGGGCTGGAACAACCTTAAGAAGCCGCTAACGCTGATACCCGCCTTCCTAATCTTCGGCTTCATCTACCCGATCCAGTGCACCGCTATGAGCATCATACTATTCGGCGGAGGCCCGATGGCCAAGCCCATTGCCGCTGCCGTTTACGCCGCGGTCCTAAGCTCTACCGGCAACTTCTGGCTAGCTAACTACCTACAGAGCGTGGCCACGGAGATCATCGATAAGAACGTCTCCTACGTCATCTCGCTCATCATCGCCTCTAGGGTGCCTAAACGCTATATACTGGCTAAGTGGAGCTAAACAGCCCCACCCTCCATTTTTCCTCTCTTACACTTTTCTTCTATGCGCGCAAGCATATCGTGATGGTTAGAGCGCTAAGTAGAAAAGCCTCGTTTAAACTTTCTGAAGGGTGCCCAGATGAGTAGCCTAGGGATGGGGCTGCTTCGTAGGACTATCGCCGAGGTTGAGACGTTCGTACACCGCCTCGATCCGCGTACTAAGTTCTTCTTCTTCCTGTGGATATCGCTATTCGCCTACATATTCTGCGACTATGCCGTAACAGCAATATTCCTAGCTGTGTGCTTAGTGCTAGCGGCCTACGCTAGGGTACTTAAGCCCATTGGCTTAACGATACTGATAATTGTCATCCCTTGGATAGCCGTGAACGTCTTCATCCTAGGCTTAGGGCCGTTTGGATTCCCGTGGAACAGGACAGAAATATTTAGATTCTCAGTCTTCGGATACACAGTCCCAGTATACTACGAGGGCGTTGCTTGGGGCGTTACTTGGCCCTTGAGGATAGGCGTGTGTA
>CAZAZN010000024.1:0-23679 GCA_964489665.1 uncultured Thermofilaceae archaeon | reverse complement strand
AAGACGATCCTGCTGACTACGCAGAACATGGAGGAGGCCGAGTACCTCTGCGATCGCGTCATGCTCCTGAATGCCGGTAGGATAATCGCCATCGCCAGCCCCGAGGAGCTGAGGGAGGCGTCTACGAAGGTGGAGAGGATCTCTGTGGTGGTCGAGGGAGGGAGCGCCGAGGCGCTCGCTAAGCAGCTCCGCGAGCTACCGGGGGTGCTGTCGGTTAACGTTAAGGGTAGCGCGATGACCGTGCAGGCCGAGAAGGGCGCCGTGAAGCCGGCCGAGATCGTCGAGCTAGCGGCTAAGGCCGGCTGTGAGTTAAGGTCCCTATCCTACGAGAAGCCTACGCTCAGCGAGGTCTTTAGGATGCTGGTTAGGGGTGGGGGCGCTTGAGGAGCCCGGAGGTCCTAGAGAAAGTGTACCTAACCCTTAGGTCCCTGTGGTACTACTCGGTGTGGGGGAGCTTCTACACGTTCCTAGCCTATAAATCGACTATCCTGATGACTGTGCTCGGGGTCTTAGGCTCGTTCCTAACCTACTACTTCCTCGGCTACTCGATAGTCTATCAGAGGGGGATAGTGGACTACGGCGTGGGGAACCCGCTGGCCTTCATACTGAGCGGCATGCTGCTAGCCCAGATAGCTAACCCGTTCAGGTACAACTTCCCGCTACACCTCCAGTCCTTCCACTACGCTTACTCTAGGCCCATCCCGCCGGTCCTCGTACTGGTGAGGGACTGGGTAGCCATCTACACGCAGTACAACGCTTACATCGTGTTAGTGTACGCGGCCGCGCTCCTACTGTCGGGGCGCGTAGCTCCCGACCCTCTTTCGCTTACCGCGTTCCTACTCCTCTGGATCGCGATGAACGTCGGCCTAAATCTGTTCGAAAACGGGCTGGTCTACCACGTTAAGAAGGGCGAGCCCATAAGCATGGCGGTTCGCTTCCTAGAGTACGTGTTCTCCGGCCAGTACTTCCTGCTAACGATCCTGCCTGAGCCGCTTAAGAACGCGGTGTGGCTTCTACCTACTCCTGGGCGTACTTGGTGTGGCGTAAGGTCCTCTTCGAGGGACTTGGAGTCCTAAGCTTTGAGTTCTTGGTACTTACGATCGCGTCAGCAGCCACGTTGCTGGTAGGCATAGCCGTGTACAGGAGTGGCTACAACAAGATCTACCGGGAGGGGCTTGTACTATAAGATTAAAATTAAAGAGGCTTCAAACTATACTCTTCTTACATTAAGTAGCCCCTTTCAAGTTCTCGCTGTGTAGGCTCGTAGCTAATTCTCTAGAGGAGCCCTTTTTAAGGAGAGGGGCGCCGAGGGGCACGGTGGTTGAATGTCTGAGGCCATCATCGCTAAGCTCGCTGAGGTCGGCAGGCTAGTCGATTCGGTGATAGAAAGGTACCTGCTTAATAGGGCTAGCGAGGCGTTTGCGGAGCCGTTGCTGTACCCGATAAGGACGGGGGGTAAGAGGATTAGGCCCGCCCTGACCCTTACGTGCGCTAAGGCGGTGGGCGGGGACTACGAGTGCGCGCTGCCTGCGGCTGCCGCCGTTGAGATGGCCCACAACTACTCGCTAATAGTCGACGACATAATAGACCACAGCGAGTTTAGGCGGGGTAAGCCTACCGTCTGGAAGAAGTACGGGCTTAGCACGGCTCTCCTGGTCGCCTTCCACTACAGGGAGGCTATCGCCGAGGCCCTTAACGATACGCCCGACCCACCTAGGTTCCACGACATCATGGCCTGGACGCTTAAGATGCTGGTAGAGGGCGAGAGGCTCGACATACTGTTCGAGCAAGCTGGCCGGGAGGACGAGAGCTACGTCGTGGAGAACAGGTACGCGAGGGTAACGCTGGACGACTACATCGACATGGTGTCTAAGAAGACGGCGGCGCTAATACAAACGTCCTGCGTGTTCGGCGCCCTCTCCGCTAGGGTCTCCGAGGAGGTCGTCGAGGCGATTAAGCGGTACGGCTGGAACGTCGGGATAGCCTTCCAGATAATGGACGACCTGCTCGACGTGTTCGGTAGGGAGGAGAAGATAGGTAAGAAGGTGGGGAAGGATATCATAGAGCATAAGCTCGGCAACGTGGTCGTAGCGCTGGCGGCCGAGGAGCTCAGCGGCTCGGATAGAGAGGAGCTGCTTAGGATACTCCGCAAGCCTAAGGTAGGCGACGAGGACGTTAAGCGCGCTATCAAGCTGATCTCCCGAACTAGGGCTAGGGAGAGGGCTGGCGAGATGATGAGGAGGTACGTGGACGAGGCCCTTAAGGCCCTAGAGCCCATACCCGAGGGGGATGCTAAGCGGGACTTACGCGACCTAGCCATTTTCATTATAACTCGCGAGTACTAGCCAGCACTCTCCCTAGCCCTCCTCGGAGGGCCCCAGGCTCCTCCTAGTAAAGGGCGTGGCTATTTCGCCGACGATTCGAGATTTATTTAAGGCCTACGTGCCGGGAAGTCGCTCGAGGCGGTGCCGGAACATGGGGCACACTATAGCCAGTGTAGAGGTTTACAATCCGCGCGATCCTTCCAAACATATGAGATTGGAACTATTGGTTGATACAGGCTCAACGTACACCTGGATTAAGCGTAGTAAACTGGAGGGCCTCGACGTAAAGCCCATGGGCAGGAGGAGGTTTAGAACTATCGAGGGCAGGCTTATCGAGCGCGATATCGGTGAGGTTGTAATCGAGTGCCTTGGCGAGAAGGCTACTTGCATAGTCGTGTTCGCCGAGGAGGAGGACGTCGAAGTTCTCGGGGTTACGGCTCTCGAGAACCTAGCGCTTGAGGTTGACCCGGTAACGAGGCAGCTGAGGAAAGCCGAGGCGGTTTTAGCCCTACCGGCTTGTGAGCGGCCGCGCTAGGGCATATCTTCTTAGTGATCATCGCTACCATATTACCTACCTGGCTTCGGCTTGGCTGATCCGGTGGCGTTACCTACCGTCGGCTTAGCGCCGCTCAGGCTAGTAGAGGTTGAGGGGTTCTGGGAAGCTCGGTGGCGGTAGCTTCTCGCTTAGCCAGGGGCCTGGCGGGTTGACCTCTATTATCTCGTACTCGACGCTGCCGAGCCCGTACTTCTCGCCGTAGTAGATCTGGAGGTAGGGGTCCTTCCAAGGCCCGTGGATCCTAGCGAACGGGTGGAGGCGCGGGTCGTCTATTACGTCGAAGCTCCTGGAGACGTTCTCGACGATTAGCGGCTTATCCCTGAGCAGGTCTAGGGTCGCCTTGTCAATGGCTAAGATGTCCTTCGAGCCCAGGACGCCTAGGTCGGGCAGTATGTTGCCCGTGGTTATCCCCCAGCAATCGCAGACCTCGGTTATGTCGAGCGCCACGTTGATGAAGAACCGGGAGTCCTCGTCATAGTGCTCGAGGACGAACTGGGCAGCCATCGCCATGGCCTCGAAGAAGGACTCGAAGTTAACGCGCCTTATGACTAGGCAGTCGTCTGGATCCACCCTCTTACACCTCATGCACTGGTTACACAGGTCGAAGACTAGCGTGAGCTTGCCCTTCTCGTACTTAATCGCTTTACGCGGGCAGGCCTCGACTAGCCTCTTAGCGATCTTCTCGGGGTTCCTGCCCCTCTCGGGGAACCAGTACTTATCGTACTGCATGGTCCTGTGCATGCCGAACCTGGTGCGGCGAGTGTAGCAGCCGAGCGCTAAGTTCTTAATCGAGGCGCCAAAGCCCGACGTGTTATGTCCCTTCACGTGCGATAGGACTACTAGCACGTCGGCGTCCTTGCAGAACCCGCCCATCTCGAGGGCCTTAAGCCCCTTGTAGTTGACCTCCTTCGAGACGAAGTAGGAGTCCTTAGGCCCCGCGACGGGCAGGATTGGGCACCCTATGACCTCGGGCGTGTACCCCCTGTAGATGGCGTTCTCAACCTGCTCTGGGATGTCGACTACGAACGGCTTGCCACCAGCCTGCTTTATCTTCCTAACTATGCGCCCGGTTATGAACGGGTGTATGTTGGTGAACCCTACGTTTTGACCTACGTGAACCTTCACTAAGACGTGCTTACCCTTAACCTTCTCTAAGAGGCCTAGTTCCTCGACGATCTTATCCAGCTTACCTACTATCGAGTGCTCCGGCTTGGGCTCAGCGCTAGCCGTAGAGCCAAAATAGACTACGGGCTTGCTCCTCATAGGGGAGGGCTAACCTCCTTAGCTGGTTAAAAAGCTTTAGCTATCGCCGAGTAGAGCTTAGCCGGGGATGCCCCTATCGGCTAGTATCTTCACGGCCTCCAGCGCCGTTCTTATCGCGTTGTCAATGCCTTGCTCGTTGAGGCGCCAGATTTCCTCGCCGCCCGACACGTCTATTATCGCGCACACGGCCCCCGCCAGCGCGCCCTTAATGCTCGAAACGACGAATATGGCCGCTGCCTCCATCTCGGATAGGATGACGCCCGCCCTAACCCAGGCGTTCCACCTGTTCATCCATATCTCACGGGCGGGCTGGTTCTCGGGCTTGACTTCGCAGTAGAACGAGTCCTTACTGTGGAATATCCCCACGTGGTAGCGCACTCCTAGCCTCTCGGCCGCCTCTACTAGGGCCGATACTATTCGGTAGTCGGCTAGGGCCGGGTACTCTATCGGCACGTACTGCCTCGTCGTGCCCTCGTCCCTTACAGCGCCCGTAGCTATCCCTATGTCGCCCGGCTTAGTGAAAGGCTGCATGCCGCCGCTAGTCCCCACCCTTATGAACACCTTAGCGCCAACGCGTATCAGCTCCTCGACGGCTATCGCCGCTGAGGGGCCGCCTATGCCAGTGGAGGTAACCGATACGGGCACCCCCTTGTACCTACCCGTGTAGGTCAGGTACTCCCTGTTCCTAGCAACCTCCCATGCCTCGTCCATGAACTTAGCTATCCTCGGAACCCTACCGGGATCGCCGGGTAGGAGCACGTAAGGCGCTACGTCCCCCGGCTTACACCTAATGTGGTACTGGAGACCCTCGCTCACAGGGATATGCAGGAGGAGCCGGTATTCTTGCATTGCCCTAAAGACAGGGTTAAAGCCCCTCACGCCCTCTAGGTTAATGGGCGCGATGAGGATCCCTAGAGTGCTTTGACCGGTGATAAGGTAGCCCCCTCTCCGAGCGCCCCGTTCTAGCGCTGCTGAGCCTATTCCTTGATTAAGAGCCGGCGACACTGGATCCTCAGCTAGCCTGGATGCTTAGCACCCTGGTAGTAGGGCGAGCTAACCTCTAGGGTGGGTTTAGGCCTTTAAAAGGTGAGGGCCGCTATTACTCTACTGTGGCTGGGCTTAGGGAGAGGCTATACACGGCTTGGCTGTTAGCCGCATACTACGTTAAGAGGCTTAAGATAGCGATAGCCTACCTTCTCACCCTCTACGCGATCTTAGCGGCTCTCATCGTCGCCTCGGGTAGGCCGCTCACCATATCGACGATCGTCTCAATACTTACGTTCTCGCAGCCGCCGAGGAACGAGCTGGAGGGGGCTGCGTGCGTCGTAGCTATGCTAATAAACTCCTCCCCCCTTCTTGGTATCTTCGAGTTTAAAATGATAACTCCGGAGGAGAAGGCCCGGCTTAAGGCTAAGCACATGGCTGGCCACGTAGTGGTCGTGGGGTACAGCCACCTCGGAGCTCGCATGTGCAGGGCGCTGGAGGCGGCGGGCATACCCTTCGTTCTCGTGGTTAGCGCTAGGGAGGCTGAGAGGGAGGAGGTGAGGAGCATGCTGGGGAGGGGCGTGCCGGTAATAGTCGGTGATCCCGCGCAGTCCAGCACGCTTAGGGACGCCGGCGTCGATAAGGCGCGGGCAGTCGTGGTTACGGTCGACGACGATACCCTAAACCTCATGGTGGCCGAGAAGGCTAAGGAGATCAATAGGGGCGTTAGGGTCGTGGTCAGGATGTTTAGGGAGGAGCTGGCTAACATAGCGGTTAGCAGCGGCTTTGCCGACGAGGCCCTCAGCACGAGCTACCTATCCTTCCCGATGTTCGTGGCCAGCTGCTTCGTGGACGTGGAGCTCGTCGAGGGCCTGGTGCCCATTAAGGCTAGGGAGGGGTCTAGGCTCGTAGGCCTAAAGCTATCTGAGGTGGAGGTGTCGTACGGGGTTACGGCGCTCGCGCTGATAAGGGATGGTAAGGTGGTCCGCGACCCCGACGCTCGCGTTAGCGCGGGCGACGTCGTCCTAGTAGTCGGAGCGCCCGATAAGATAGCGGCGATAGCGTAGCTAGGCAGAGGGCGACGGCTGAGTAGAAGGCGTACTCGAAGCGTGCTTCAGCCGCGTAGCCCGCTATCAGCGGTCCTGCTGAGTAGCCAAACCCTATAGCGGACTCGAAGAGCCCAGCCCTAGTCCCCTTATCCCCGCCTTCCGAGAGAGCTTCGACGATTGCCGCGTAGTAGGAGAGACCGGTCCCCACTCCCGCTAGGAGCGAGGCCGCTACGACCCAGGGAGCGCTCGGCGCGACTGGCAGGGCGAGGGCTCCTAGAGCTAGGCAGGCTAGCCCGGCGGCGCCTAGCACTGGTGCGGGCGCCTTGATCGAGCCGGCTAGGGGGAACGTGGCAGTTCTCAGCAGGGTGAGCGTTACCAAGGCTAGGCCAGCCGCCGACTCGCCTAGCCCGAAGTCTCGGGCGTAGACGGGGTAGAAGATGAATATCACTCCCTGAACCGCCGCGTAGGTAAACGCCGTAGCCCACGCTGCTGGCGCGCTTGTTAGAGCTTCGAATATCATGGCGTAGGGGCGGGCTGGCGCGCTTGACTCGACTCTAACCCTTAAGCCCAGTGGAAGTGCACTAGAGGATAGCATCGCTAAGCCTAGGGTCGCTATAGCCGGGCGCTTGGGGGACGCTAGGAGCAGCGCGGCCAGCCCAGCGCCGATTATGGCCCCTAGGCTCCAGGAGACCGAGAACTTCGAGAAGTCACCTCCCTCGCTTGGCGAGGCTATGGCAGCCTCTACCGCGGGCCAGAACACCGCCATCGATACCATGAAGATTGAGTTAAGCGCTACTAGGTGAAGGGGCGCGTTCACCGCTAGACAGGCGACTAAAGCTAACCCCATCCCTCCGATGGACGCTAGCACGGCGCTGCTCCACTTCACCCTGTTGAGGAGGAGCCCTGCTACCGGGGCGGAGAGCGCGTATACCAGCGATCCGACTCCGCCTATGAGCCCGAGCTCTAGGGGGGAGGCGCCCAGCTCGTCGGCGAAAACCGACACTAGGGGGAGCGCCGCCACCGAGACTAGCGACACTATGAAGCTTAGGGCGTAGAGCCTCGCGCTCATCTCCTATTCTCCCAGCTCAACCTCCACGTTAAGGGCGGGATATCTTATCGTGCAGCCGCTCGGGCATACTACCAGCACGGCCTCGCTGTATACGTAGAAGCCCTTCCTCTCGAGGCGTGGCGCGCACCTCACCTCGCCTCCAGCCCACTTAACGACTATCTCACCCCCCTTAGGCGTCTCAGTGCCCTCTGGGGAGAAGATCCAGTACCTTACTATCGCGGTGGGCTCGGTGGCCTCCTCGAACTTGTGGACTAGCAGCATATGGCTCCTAGTGCCGTACTCCCTCCACTCGACCCCCTCGACCTTAGCTAGGCTCTCCCCGAGCCCGATTACGAGGGGCCTACTCCTCCCTTCCCTAAGCGTTACCATCGCTAGGCCTACGGCTAGGATCGCTATTATTAATGCTTAAGGCTACTACGACTAACGTCTGCCCCATCGTCCTTTAGGGTGGGAGGCGGGTAAAAGAGGTGCCTTACCTTGCTCGAGTACTGGCTAGAGCTGTGCGAGGTCCCAAGCGAAGTATCTGAGCTGGTGCGCCGTGTAGGAAGTGGGGAGCTAGCGGTCGTAAAGCCCAACATCTGCGGGCTCTATCCGCCCAGCGCGAGCCTGCTCAGGGCTGTCATCGCCGAGCTCGCGGGCAGGTTTAGGAGGGTTCTAGTCGGCGACTCGAAGAGCACGATGTATGAGCCCCTAAAGCGCATGAAGGCGCTAGGCTACCTAGAGCTAGTCAGCGAACTAGGCGCCGAGGCAGTCGACCTAACGGAGCTTAACGTCGTTAAGGTCCCCGTACCTAAGCCACACGCTCTAAAGGCCGTTAAGCTAAGCCAGCTAATAATAGAGGCAGACGCGCTCGTCAACGTGGCTAAGCTAGGACCCCACCCCTCAACGAGGATTACCGCCGCCCTGAAGAACCTCTTCGGCTTGATAGCCGAGAAGTACAAGCTCCTTAAGTACCACCCACTAGGCGTGGACAAGGTGATAGCTGACATCGCGCAGGTCGCTAACCCGCGGCTTAACATAGTAGAAGTTAAGGGGCTAATAGTGGTCAGCGACAGCCCGTTAGCGGCCGACGTGGCTTCAGCCCTCTTATCCGGCTACGACCCGAGGAGCGTTAAGCACCTCAGACTCGTAGCTGAGGACTTAGGGGTCAGCCTAGAGTCGCTTGTTCAGGATGTGAAGAGGAGACTTAATCTATAAGGCATGTCGTCGCATCGACAGCTGTGAGGACGAGCGAGTAGTTAAATTACGCCGCTTAAACCATGTATACGGGATGCTTAAGCTATTTAGGAGGAAAAAGCGTAAAGAGAAGGAGGTCGATCTATCCAGTTTAATTACTAATGAGGTTAAGGTTAACGAGGGAGAGAGCTTAGTCGAGTTCTACCCAGTTAACCCACCCTTCGGCTACGTGGCTATCATTAGGTCTAGGATAACTAAGAGGTACGAGTACCGGGTACTCGAGCCTCCTCTAACTAGGCTAGACCAAGAAAACATTAGGAGGATCAGGGAGCTCCTCCTCGAGAGCGCTAAGATAAGGCTCGAGGACCTTAGGAAGAGTCCCGAGGAGGTCTTGAGGCGCGAGGTAGAGCGCGTGATTAAGAAGTACAAGGTCCCCGTGCCGAAGGAGTCCTTAGATAAAATAATGTACTATATCGTCAGGGACACGCTTGGCTACGGGCCTATAGACGTCCCGATGAGGGATCCCAACGTCGAGGACATCTCCTGCGACGGCTTAGGCCTACCCGTATACGTCTGGCACAGGAGGTATGAGTCGGTGCCCACGAACATCGTGTTTACCCGGCCCGAGGAGCTCGAGAGCCTGCTGATCAAGATGGCCTACAGGGCTGGGAAGCACCTATCGATAGCCCAGCCCATAGTCGAGGGTTCGCTGCCGGGGAACTACAGGATACACTTAACGCTCGCGGAGGTCTCTAGGAGGGGCGGCACCTTCACGGTGAGGAAGTTCAGGGAGGTGCCCTTCTCCATCATAGACCTAGTTAAGCTAGGCACCGTTAGCCCGCTGATGGCCGCCTACTTCTGGCTCCTTATCGAGGCCGGTAAGAGCGTGATGGTGGTGGGGGCGACTGCTAGCGGTAAGACCACGACGCTTAACGCCTTAGCCACCTTCATCCGCCCGGAGGCGAAGATAGTTACGATCGAGGATACGCCTGAGCTTAACCTACCCCACGAGAACTGGGTCCCTCTGGTCACCAGGCCTAGCTACGAGGAGTGGATCCACAACGTCGACCTGTACGAGCTGCTGAAGTCCGCCCTAAGGATGAGGCCCGACTACATCATCATCGGCGAGGTTAGAGGCGCTGAGGCGTTTACGCTGTTCCAGGCGATAGCTACCGGACACGCCGGGATGTGCACGATGCATGCTGAGAACGTGGAGTACGCGGTGAAGAGGTTGATGACTAAGCCAATGGAGATACCACTGTTCCTACTCCCCGTAATGAACGTCTACGCCACGATTAGGAGAATTAAGGTGAAGGATAGGATCGTGCGTAGGATCATCGACGTGAGGGAGGCCGTAACGGTGGACCCCGTCCGGAAGGAGCTCGTCCTCAAGCAGGTGTTCAAGTATGACCCGATAACCGACGAGATAGAGTTCATGGGAGACAGTTATATCATCGAGAGGATAGCCGAGGAGAAGTTCAAGACCAAGGAGGAGCTCATGGAGGAGCTTGAGCGTAGGGTGGAGGTCATAAAGTACCTCGTTACGCGGAACATAACCAGGTTCGCGGACGTCAGCAGGGTCGTGAGGGACTACTACTACAACCCGAGGAGGGTGTATGAAGGCGTCGTCGCCAGGACCTACAGGGTATAGGCTATGACGGCCATAGGCTACGCGCTGTTCGGTAAGCTAGCTAGAAGGCTTGAGGATAGGTTCTGGGCCTTTAAGGAGGCTTACCTAGCGTCCGGCTTAGAGGAGCCCTTCTTCGTCTATCTAGCCGACGTGCTCTTCTTCTCGACCGTCACCCCCCCTATATACTTCATCCTCTCCTTCCTCTTCAACAGCTTAGCGTTAAGGTTGAGTCCTCCGCTCGCAGCCATAGCGTCGATACCCCTAACCGCTGCCCTATCGATAGGCACCTTCGGCGTCCTCCTGTATTACCCCGTGTACAGGAGGCATAGCAGGAGGCTGAAGATAGAGTCTAGTCTCCCCTTCACTGTGGCCTATATGGCGGCCTTAGCCTCAGCGGGCATGGGCGTTGAGAGGATTATTGAGAGGGCGCTCTGGGTCGAGACTGACAAGGAGGTGGCTAAGGAGCTAGGCCACATCCTTAGGGACGTTAAGGTGCTGGGCTTTGATACGGCGACGGCCCTCGACAGGGCTTCTAGGAGGAGTCCCTCCCCCCTCCTCGCCTCGTTCCTCGTAGGGCTCAGGAGCACGTACCTAGCTAGGGGCGACCTAAGGGACTTTGTGATGTTTAGCGCGAAGAGGTTTATGTCAGACAAGATAAACAAGCTAAGGGGTGTTACCAACTCTCTCGCCATGATGTCCGAGGTTTATGTCACCCTGATGGTGGCGGCACCGCTCATACTAACGGTCATGTTCGTGCTCATGTCGCTCCTAGGAGGAGAGGTATTCGGCCTACCGCCCATGCTGCTGATCTTTGTAATCCTAACGGCCTATATCCCGTTCTCCGCAGTGGCCATGTTAATAATCATCGACGGGATCCTCTCGAGGGCGTAGTACATGCCCTACATACACCTAACCACGACTCGTAAGCTCACGCTGATCTCAGCTGGCATAGCGTGCTTCACCACGGTTCTCGCGATTACGCTCGCCCTCTACGTTAAGGAGCTGAAGGGTAGCTTGGTTAACATAGGAGGGATAGTCATTGTGACGTCGCTTAAGATCAACTCGTTGATAATAGCAGCCGTAGCGCTCGCCTTGCTGCCTGCCGCCGTGGTGGACTTCCTCAACAGGAGGTACCTCGACGCTATCGACAGGGAGCTGGGCGCGTTCTTCTCAGGCCTCTCGGAGGCCGTGGGAGCGGGGATGACGATGAGCCAGGCCTTAGAGTACGTGTCGAAGAGCATACACGGTCCGCTAGCCTCCGAGATCAAGAGGGTCCTAACGCAGATCGAGCTAGGCTCTACCCTAGAGCAGGCGCTTAACGACATGGTTGAGAGGCTTAAGCTACCGAGCTTAAGGAGGGCAGCTGTCATACTCATAACTGCGCACGAGAGCGGCGGCAGGCTCGTCGACGTCCTAAGCTCAGCTGCCGAGTCGTTCTTAATGTTGAGGGCTTACGAGGAGGAGAGGAGGACGATCATAGCGCCCTACTTCTGGACCGTCTACGTCGCCCTTCTCGTCTACATATTCGTGTCCTTCGTGCTCATCTACGCGTTCTTCAAGCCCCTAGCCGTTATGTCGGCTCAAGGCGCCCTGCTAGGCCTAGGGAAGGTTAACGTAGAAGTCTACAGGACGCTACTCCTGTACTCGTCCGCGCTCGAGGGACTGTTCGGCGGGCTAATAGCTGGTAAGCTTAAGACCGGTAAGGCTAGCGCAGGGCTAATACACAGCGTGACAATGCTGTTCGTGATCATAGCGGCGTTTAATGTCATGGAGCCTATCGGGACGCTAATCGAGCTAACGTCCTTAAAGCCCTAAACGTTTTATCGCCCCACTCAAGGGGGTACTAGGTGGTGAAAGTTGTACAGGCTAACTGAGGAGAGGCTAAAGTTCTTAAAGGAGCTGTGCGAGGAATACGGCCCTCCTGGGCAGGAGGACAGGGTCCTAAGCCGGGCTAGGAGGTACGGCGAGAGGTTTGCGGATGAGTGTAAGCTGGATAAGCTCGGCTCGCTCGTACTCATTAAGCGCGGTAGCGCGAGCGAGCCTAGGGTGCTCATCGCCGCGCACGCCGACGAGGTAGGCTTCATAATTAACAACATAACCGATGAGGGCTTCCTAACGTTCGCTCCCGTGGGAGGCTGGTTTGACCAGGTCCTGCTAGCTCAGAGGGTAGTGATCCTAACTAGGAAGGGGCCGGTCGTGGGCGTAATAGCATCTAAGCCCCCACACCTGTTAAAGCCCGAGGAGCGTGACAAGGTGATTAAGATAGACCAGATGTACATAGACGTTGGGGCGACGACCAGGGAGGAGGTTGAGAAGGAGCTTGGGGTGAGGGTGGGGGACCTAGCGGTTCCCCTATCCGAGTTCACACCATCGGGTACGGGCAAAACGTTCTTCGGGAAGGCCTTCGACGATAGGCTAGGCGTATTCGCGGCGCTAGAGGTTCTACGCTACTTCGGCGAGACCGGGGAGGAACATCCCAACACGCTGTGCGTAGCCGTAACGGTTCAGGAGGAGGTAGGGCTAAGGGGCGCCACGACGGTAGGATGGGTTGCTGAGCCACACGTAGCCATAGTAGCGGAGGTAGACTTGGCGGGCGACGTTCCCGGCATTAAGCCGCGCGAGGCACGCGCTAAGCTTGGAAAGGGACCTACTATAGTCACGTATGATAGGACGATGATACCTAACCGCAAGTTGCTGAACTTCATCGTTGACTTAGCCGAAAAGGAGGGTATACCGTATCAGCTCACGGTGGTGTCCGGTGGCACAGACGCTGGTAGGCTACACCTGTATAAGGAGGGTAGGCCAAGCATAGTCGTCGGCGTACCGACTAGGCACATCCACAGCCACGTTAGCGTCTTCCACAGGGACGACCTAGAGAACTTAGTTAAATTGCTCATAGCGGTGGTAAAAAGGCTCGATAAAAAAGCGTACGAGGAGATAATCGGAGGATAAGGGTCCGTAAGGGGATTTCACCTCATTGCCGCGCTCGGGCCCCCGTAGTTTCTTCCTCCCCCCATCCTGTTTATTAGATCCCAGTTATAGGCTTTAGATCGCGAATAGCGCGTAGAGCGATATTAGTATTAATAGTATGCCGCTTATGGTCTCCATCGTTGCTAGCTTTTTAGTCCTCCATACCTTTAACTCGCGTGCCTTTATGGCGAGCGTCGCTACGCCGATCATTATAGCGATTAGCGGAGCTACGAATATGGCGTTGTATAGCGCTAGCATGGCTAGGGCTAGCATCCTGCTCTTTAGCGCGGCTAAGGCGGCTGTAGCCACGAGGTAGGGGCCACTGCTGCAGGGGAGTAACGTTAGGCTAACGAGGACGCCGGTTCCTGTAGCCGTAAGCGGGTTAACAGCCTTAGAAGCCTTCTCGATCGCTGTCTCGGCTAGCGACTTAAACTTCCTCGGCACAGGGGATCTGAACTCTCCTCCCCAGCCGCTTAGGATGGACATCGAGCCGAAGAAGAGGCCTAGCGCTACTATGACGTACTTTATGAGCGGTACGTAGGCGAAGACCTTTATTAGCCCTAGCCCCAACGCGAAATAAGTAGCATAGACGCCGAGCGTAAACGCCAGCCCAATGGCTAGAACCTTCTTGCGTCCTGAGAGAGCCATCGTGAGTAGGAGAAGGGCTGTGAACACGCTGAACGTACACGGGTTTATCGAGTCGGCCGCTGCGAGGGTGAGTATCATCGGGAGCAGTGTTGAGAGCTCCACCTCCTCTTCGGGCGGCTCAGCTCTTCCTAGGACGACGTCCTCGACCCTTCTGATCGCATCCTCGTCTTCGATCTTTATTACGAGGCCGTCTTCGCGGCAGACGAGCACGCCCTTAATCTTCCTTGCTGCCTTGATGAAGATCCTCCAGGCAGCGGCTTCGTTCTCGGCTAGCACGCTGGGAACGGCGCCAACCACGGCTGCCTTCAGCTTGCCGTTAATCATTACGAGGATTAGCGGTATGTAGTTGTTCTCGCCGGCCTTAAGCTCCTCGTATATCCACTCGTGCTCTTGTGCATACTCCTCGACGGCTATGTCCCTAAACTCTACGGCATCGCTACCGTAGAGCTTGGACAGCAACTTCTTAGCCATGCTACAGTGTGGGCACGCGGGGCTGCCGTAGATGTAGAACTTGACTGTGTAGTTAGCGGTCCACGACAGCGGGACTAGCGTAACGTTAAGGCTCGTATCCTCGATTATCGTGATGGTCCTCTTAAGGAGCGCGTATCCCGGGGCCTCTACCACTATATCATAGGTGCCGGGGTACAGGGATACCACGAACGATGGACCGCCGCTAGCGCTGTAAACGACGGCCCCGGTAGACGCGTCGGCTATGGTTAGCTTAACGTTCTCGACCTTGCCCTTTGGAGAGTTTATGTTAACTATTAGCCGCCTATGAGCCTTAATCTCGATCCTTAGCGTGTAGTTTTGTGCTAGATCCACGCTAGCGGTCCTTTCCTCATCGTGCCAGATCACTGAGACATTGTAGGTGCCGCCGAGTAGTGTGGACTTAAACGATCCGTCGATGGTCGTGCCTGAAGCTACTACCGTGCCGTTAGGCGAGAGCACGGTAACGTTAGCTAGGAGGGGCTCGCCCTTCTCGTCAACGACTACTACTTCGAGAACGTACTTAGCGCGCTCGAGCTCGACGACCACGCCTCCCGGGACCTCTAGGGATACCTCAACAGCCTTGGGCTTGTAGTACTTAGCGGTAACCTCTATCTCGTAGGTGCCCGGAGTTAAGTTTAGGACCGCGACTCCCCTGCTATCTGTGATCGCTCCTACGTTTAACCCCTTAACCCTTACGCTTGCTCCCTTTAGCGGCCTACCCCTAGATAGCACTGTCACCTTAAGCTCTAGGTGTGAGGGTGGCGGTGGCCTCTCTATTTTGAAGACTCTAACCTCGTGCTCGCTAATTACGAGTAGGCGTTCTCCATTATCCGAGAACTTGAGCCTGCCTTTTATGGTGCGGCTCTCGCTTAACTGATTGCCAGAGGCCGCATCTACTACTAGTACGCGCGTGGTGCCGTTAAAGCGCTCTAGCTCGACGGCTATAAGCCCTGAATCGTGCACTTTAACGTCGACTACGTGCTCGTCCCTATACGCGGCTATGGACATGTTTAGGAAGGTTAGCCCCCTCCAGTCGACTAGCCAGAGCAGCAGTTTACCCCCTATAACTCCTCCGCTCCAGTAGAAGTAGTGGGCGCTAGGCGTCGAGAAGCCGTAAGCTCTAGCGGTGAATAGGTCTGCGCTAAACGTACCCATTAAAGCGCTTGAAGCAAAAGTAAAGCTCCTGCTGTAGTTATAAACCCTTAACCCGCTTGAGGTTACTAGCGCTATTAGCTTCCGCTTAAAGTCTACTTCGAGGGCGTATACCCAGGAGTATGTTCCATCGAAGAGGCGCTTGTCTGTCTTGAGGTCGACTATCCGAACCCAACGCTCCTTCCTTCTTATGCAGGCGGGGCAGTGCGTATCTATGCCGGCCACAAACGCTAGCCTGCCGTCGTCGGATACCCTGCCGTAGAATGCGCTGTGAGCGAATACCGTGCTCCACAGCTTCTTGCAGCCTTCAAAGGTGTATATGACGGCCTGTTTTCCCACGCCGACGAACACTAGGGTTCCGTTAGCTCCGACAGTACAGAACGCGCACTCCCTATCCTCCCTGTAAATCGACGCCTTCCCCAGGATCTTACCCGCGAGGTCTAAGGTGGCGACACCTCTCGTGAACAGCGCCGCTAGCCCTTGGGGTGCTGGGACTAGCCTGC
Source organism: uncultured Thermofilaceae archaeon (assembly GCA_964489665.1). GTDB lineage: Archaea > Thermoproteota > Thermoprotei > Thermofilales > Thermofilaceae > CAZAZN01. The sequence goes on along the minus strand of CAZAZN010000024.1, from coordinate 7,866 downwards.
AGAGCGTGCCAAGCCCGCTAATCTTCCTAGTCCAGACGAGCTTAGAGCCTTCATAGCACTGTATAGTCCCGTCCCTGTATCCCACGAGGAGATAGCTGTCGTTTAGTAACAAGGCGTCAGCTATCACCTGTTTAGGGCTGGAGATTGACCCCTCTTCTGAGACGCCGCCTAGCGCTAGGTAGGGCTGGGAGAGCAGGATTAGGAGGATTAGTGCTAAGGGCCTAAACCGCAATTTCGCTCACCTACCTTTATCACGCCTTAATGCCGGTGCCAATAAAGACTACTTCCCGATACGGCTCGCCAGCTCATCGGCCCTGCTTAAGGCCAGCCTGAGGGCCTCCTCAACGACCTTCTGGGGGCTTACCGCTAATCCCCTCGATAACAGCTCTGCCCTAAGCTTGAGGAGCAGGGCCTTCGCTTCATCCGATAGCTCGACGAAGTCCACGCGCGACTCCGACTCCTTAGCAACGTCCTCCAGCATGTCGGCAACGCCCTCGAGCCTTCCGATCCTAAAGCCCACCCCGTCCATCACCTCTATACCCTCCTCCCTAAGCTCCCTCCTGACTTCGCTCGGCACGCGAGCTCTCGACACAAGGATCATGTGTTTAGGCTCGTAGAACCTCTTGTATAGCACGACTATCTGCCTATCTCTTAACCTAACGCCCCTCCTCTCCTTAACCCTCTCCTCAGCCTCCTCCCTAGAAACCCCAAGCACGTCGGCGAGTCCATCCCAAAGTCCCTGTAGCCACCTATGTCTCCATTCCTCCGCGGTTAACGGCTTAACTAGGGGGCCCTTAACCTCCCTAATCCTATCGTACCAGTCCTCGAGTTCCTTGCATTCTATTATGACGTCGGGCCTTAGGATGGGGGACGAGGGGTCCTCCAGTCTGACGATGTTAAGCACCCTTCCCCCGTAGGCTAGCATGTCTGGGCGGAGGGCGACATAGAGGCTCCATATCCTGCTAAGGTCCCTCGAGTCTTCCCAGCCAAGCGGGCGGGGAGCCTCGATGAACAGGCTAACCGCGTGGAAGCCGTCGCTAAGCACTGAGTTAGGGGGTATTAGCCCGCTCTTCTGCCTGCCCGACCTCTCGAGGTGTATGTAGGCGTCGTCGGGGTAGACGAGCCTATACCCCCTCCTTCCAAGGATGGCTACAAGCGCTAGGTAGACCCAGGACTGGTAAAGGGACCTCTGATTAGTCATGAGCGACGTCTTTAAGGCCGCCGAGGCTTTAGACTCAAACTCCTCCACGCTAAGCCTCCCCCTCGCTAGGTCGTGGACGTATATGAACAGCTTCTTCCTAAGGTGCAGCTCGGGGTCCCGCACGAAGCTTTTGAACTCCTTAGGCTTCATGACCCCCTTAACCCCTAAGACACTTGACACTTCGTCCTCGAGCCGCCTGAAGATCGAGAGCCACCTCTTAGCGCGCCTAAGCTCGCCGCCTACCACCGCCCTAACGTAGATGGCCTTAATCTCCTCAAGGACTTCGGTGAGCCTCGGCGACTCAGGCTCGCTTGACGCCAGCTCCCTAGCTTTCTCCACTAAGGAGAGCCAGCGATCGCGCCACTCGCTCATTACTATGCATATAAAAAGGCTTACTCGCCTTTATCCATTAGCACTCTAAGGCCTACTCTCAGCCGTTCTTCTCGCCAAGTACCTGTTAACAAAGCCTTTGACCAGCGGGTCTAGCCTATCCAGCTCTACTCCCTTAAACGCCGCATCTAGCGCTAGGTGTAGCTCAGCCAGTAGCCTACCGGCTTCTCCGAACAATAGCTCTGAAATTCTCCTAAGCGCGTTAACCCCCAAGCCCTCTCCCCACGCGCCCCAGTCGTGCATGGCCAGCTCATCGAGCGGCTTAAGCTTCGGATCCAAAAGGATCGCTACGAGAGCTTTATCGAGGGGACTCTTAGCCTTCTCCTCTAAGAGCTCCCTTACCTCCGGCTTAGAAAGGAATTCTCTAGGGAAGTCGACTAGCCTATTAACAGCCCTAATAACGTCAGGGCTTACGTTAAGCCCTAGCTCCCTTAGAAACCTCCTCGCCGCCTCCTCGTGCAGCCTCCAGCTCGGCACCTCTGCTCACTAGTAGCGGCCTGGGCTTCTCCGGTACTAAGCCCTGAGGCCTGTACATCAACATTGCTACTAGGAGCACGCCCAGTATTATGTAGCTAAGGTAGTTCACGTCGAAGGGCGCGGGGATCGAGTGCTTTACGATCGTGAGGACCCTGTCAACGCCTAGGTATATCAGGGCTCCCAGCGCGGCGCCGGCGTTGTTCCCAGCTCCGCCCATCACGACCATCACCCAAACTATGAACGTCCTCACGGGGGTGAAGTCATCAGCTGACACCGCGCCCGTGTAGAACGCGTAGAGGCCGCCAGCTACACCCGCTATAGCTGACCCTATCATGAGGACCGTTAGCCTAACCTTAGCGACGTCCTTCCCCAGAGCCTCAGCGGCCAGGTCGTTATCCCGGATAGCCCTAGCCAGCCTACCGAAGGGCGATTTATCGAGTGCATCTACTATTAGCCAGGCGCAGGCCGCGACGGCCAGCATGAACGCGGTTCTAGCAAGGTCGTGCACTGGCGCAGGGACCCACGCGAACGGATCGGGCACGGACACGCCCAAGCTCCCGCATATTAAAGGCTCGTAGTTCCTCCCGAATATCCTGAACAGCTCGCCGGCGACGACCAGCGTTATCCCCAGGTAGTCCTCCTTTAGCTTAGCCGCGGGGTAGGCGGCTAGCCAGCCGAGGATAGCGCCGAACAGCGCTCCTAGGGCTAGCGTGAGGATTAGCGTCGCTAGCGCCACGCCTGGCGAGCTAGCGAAGAACCTCGATACCTCCGTTGCTAGCATCACGTTATACACCTTATACTTGGAAAGGTCGTAGACTAGGCTTGGGTCAAGGCCCGCTAACGGCGCCACCAGCCTGACCACTAGGGCGCCGGCTACGAACGCGCCCGCCGCGAAGAACATGACCTTGCCGAAGTTCGAGATCCCCGTCATCCCGTACTCTAAGTTAAGGCTGAGCGATAGCATCAGGTAGATTGAGTAGAAGGCTAGGAAGTCGAGGAGGAACCTAAGGGGGTCTACGATCACCTCTCCTCACCCCTCCTAAGCAAGCTCCTCCAGTTAACGCCGGTAATGCCCTTAGGGCAGAAGAGCAGCGTTAGGATTAGTATAGCGAACGGTATAGCGGGCCTGTAAGCCGTGGAGATCGATATCGGGGGCTTGGAGAGAGCGTATATCCCCACGACCTCTGTGACGCCTATGATGTAGCCCCCGAGGACTGCTCCGAAGACGCTCTCTAACCCCCCTAGGATGGACGCCGCGAACACCTTAAGTAGCATTAGCCAGCCGACCTCGGGATCCGTAGGCACCCTAAATGGCATGAACACCCCTGCCAGCCCGGCTAGCCCTCCGGCGAGGAACCAGGAGAAGGCGTATACCTTCTCAACGTCGATCCCCAGCGTGCTAGCTAGGCTGGGATTCTCTATAGCAGCCCTCATCGCTACGCCGAACTTGGTCCTAGTAAGGAATAGGTACAGCGCTAGCGTCATGGCAAAGGCAGTCAGCGTCGACGTTAAGAGGACTCCTGGTACCCTTAGCCCTCCGAGAGGTAAGTATATGTCGTCGAACATAACCCCTCGGAAGTACGTCTTATACGCCTCCCTCATTACATCGGCATAGACGTGCATGCCGCTCCTCGTAGCTACTTCTAGCGCTATGGAGGCCACCATCATCGTGACAACGTTAGCCCCTCTCCTCCACAGGGGCTTGTACACGAGCAGGTAGGTTGCTAGTGAGTAGGCGGCTGGGACTAGGAAGGCGAGGGGCATCATCAGGTAAGGGTTGGCGCCGGCCAGCTCGTAGGCTGTTATCGCCACGTAAGCGCCTATCGTTGCCAGGTCTCCGTGAGCGAAGTTAGGTACCTTGAGCGTCATGTAGGTCAGCGTAAGCCCTATCGAGAGGAGGGCCACCAGGTTGCTAACTATCACAGCGTCGTAAAGCACCTCAGGCGGAAGCACTACCCACTCACCCCTAGGTACATCTTAGAGAGCTCGGGATTGTTCAACAGCTCCTTCGAAGGTCCGAGGAATACCTGCCTCCCAGCTACGAGCAATAGTGCTCTTTCGCTAACCTCAAGCGCGCGCTTAGCGTTCTGCTCCACCAGTATCACCCCAAGCCCTCTCTCGCTTAGCTCCACGACCTTCGATAGGACCTGTTCAGCCACCTTCGGCGCGAGCGTGGCCGTGGGCTCGTCGAACATGATCACCTTAGGGCGCCTAATCAGAGCCATGGCCATAGCCACCATCTGCCTCTCACCGCCGCTAAGCGTCCACACGCGCCTATCCAGCATACGCCTCACCTCAGGCAGGAACTCGAGTGCTTCCCTAAGCCTCTCCTCAAACTCCTCCCCCTCTAGCGTGTAGCCAGCCATCTTGAGGTTCTCCCTGACGGTTAGCCTCTCGAAGACGTTACCGAGCTGGGGTAGGTAGGCCATGCCTAGCTTAGCCCTCTCGTGGGGCTTGAGCCTGGTAATGTCCCTCCCCTCTAAAACCACCTTACCGCTATGGATCGTCGCTAGCCCGAAAATGGCCTTTAGAAGAGTGCTCTTCCCGCTGCCGTTAGGCCCTACGACGGCTAATAGCTCTCCCCCTTCTAGCGAGAAGCTAACGTTAAAGAGCACCTGCAGCTTCCCGTATCCGGCCCAGAGATCACTTACCTCCAGCAGCGACATGTTAAGCTCCCAGGTACGCCTCCGCTACAGCCTTACTCGAAAGAACCTCGTCGGGAGCGCCCTCCTCTATCACGCGCCCCCTGTGCATCGCGTAGGCATAGTCGACATAGTCGAGCACTATGTCCAGCCTGTGCTCGACTATAAGGAACGAGAGCCCTAGTTCCTCCTTAAGCCTAACTAGGTGTTCCATCAGCTCGTATGCTAGCTTCGGGTTAACGCCGGCAACAGGCTCGTCTAGCAGGAGTAGCCTCGGCTCACCCATTAGCGCTCGTCCTAGCTCGAGGAGCTTAAGTTGCCCACCGCTAAGCTGGTAGGCGGGCTTATTCCACGAGCTCTCCAGCCCGAGGATATCCAGCACCTTGAACGCTCTATCGACGAGCTCCTCCTCGTACTTCTCCCAGCAGCGCCGGAATAGGGCCCTGATGGGCGACTCCCCGGCGTGTCCTCTCGCCGCCACGAGTAGGTTTTCGAGTACCGTTAAGCGAGTAAACGGCTCAGGGATCTGGAACGTCCTAACGACGCCGGCCTCGTAAACCCTGTGCGGGGGCCAGCCGGTTATCTCCATGCCGTTAAACAGCACCCTACCGGCTTCAGGCTTGTAGACCCCTGAGATTACGTTTATCAGGGTGGTCTTCCCGCTGCCGTTAGGGCCTATAAGCATCGTTATCGTCCTAGGCCTTACCTCGATGCTAACCCGGTCTAGGGCGACTAGGCCTCCAAACCTCTTAACCAGTTTCTCAGCCCTCAGTACTGGCGGGTTAGCCTTCATGAGAGCACCCACGACCACAAGCTTGGGGAGGATTGTAATAAAAAACTTTCCTAAATATGCATACTAATCATTAACCTCCAAGCGGCTGGATTGCGTCGGCGGAGTATACGTAGATTGCCTCCTCCACCCACTCGTACTTATCGCCGACCTTGGCCAGCTTCATGATGATATAGTCTCCACCGGCCCTATCGCCGGCTTCGTTAAGCAGGGTCCAGCCGCTAACGCCGAAGTACCTGCTAGCGACCTCCGGTAACGCCTTAGCTATCAGCTCTGGGTTGTACTCGCCAACCTCTAGAATAGTGAGGGCGGCTACCCAGGCCGCGTCGTATATCGTGAAGCAGTACGAGTCGGGTGCCTCGCCGTACTCCCTCTTGAACCTCTCTGCGAACGCCTTCTGCTTCGGGCTAAGCGTCGGGTTAAATATCGTCGACGGTAGCCCGCCGACCTTCACTAAGAATTCTCCGGCTTCCTTAGCCAGCTTAAGCGAGCCCGCGGTGCCATCGGTGCCGACCCACGGTACGGTCGAGAGCACGGGGTCCTCCTCGGCCGCCTTTATCACTGCTAGGCCGTCGTCCTCGAACGAGATCAGTAGCACCGCGGTTTCGGGGCCCATGCCGAACTCCTTAACGATGTCGGAGAGGCGCCTAACCTCGGCCGATAGCTCCTTAGCATGCGGGTCGTATCTAACGCCTTTAACTACGCCTCCAAGCTCCTCAAAGTTCTTCTTGAAGGATTCGAACAGCAGGTCGCCCCAGGGGTCGCCCCTATAGATCACGGCGACCTTCTTGAAGCCCCTGCTAACCATGTACTTCGCTAAGGCCCTACCCTGGAACTCGTCCGTCGGAACGAACCTGAATATGAAGTCGCTAGGTATAGCTAGCGCTGGCGAGGTCGACGAGTGGCTTATCACTACGATTTTATTCGAGTCGGCGAAGCTCTTAATCGCCTTAACCTCGCTGCTAGCTAACGGGCCTAGCACCACCTTAATGCCCTTAGCGGCTAACGCCTGTATCTTAGCTAGCGCCTCCTCATCGGAGCACTTAGTATCCTCTACGTATAGCTTAAACTTCACGTCGTAGCCCAGCCGCTTCACGTACTCGTTGATATCTTTAATCGCCATCCTGGCAGCTGCTTCGTGCCTCTTAGCGAAGGACGAAAGGTGTCCGGTTAGCGCCAGAAGCGCACCTATCGGTATTTCCTTAGGTAGGCGTTTTTTCACGCCCTTAGGAGGTGCCATGAGGGCTGGCGCGGCTGCTGCGCCTATGACTAGCCCTATGGCGAACGCCGCTATAACCAGCACTATTAGCCTGCTCCTCATGGTCATGGTCTAAGACCCCTCAAGCATAGCTTTTAAGCCTTTCTATGTTACTTAAGTTAGAGCCGAGATGTTATTTAAAAATTTTTAAGAAGCTTGTGGGAGGATGTTTAAAGAACTTTTAGCTATGATTACCGCATCAGCAGGTAGCCTCTTCCCTAGCCCTTTAACCGTCTACATTTCGACTAATGCCTATCTCCTTAACAGATCGTAAAACAAAGTTTATATGTCGGAAATTACGAATCATTTTCGAGAGCCATGAGAAGGATTAAGCTATTAGTCAAGTACCTCCTCAGGAACAGGGCCTTCCTAATGGCCCTCCTTGCCCTAGCATTAATCGCGCTATCGCCGGTTCTAGCCGACGACGGTAACGATCCTAAAGATGACCCAATATTCGACCCATGGCCTATGGGTAGGAGCCCTTAAAGCGGACTAGCTAAGCGTTGGAGTATTAGTCTAAAACAACACTCTTCTTTTTCTTCCTCTCAAGCTCGCCGTGCTTCTTCTTTTTTTGACTACTCGTCAACGGCTTAAGCCTAAGCAATATTCTTAATTATTTTTCGTTCTTTTAATATTTCTGGGGATGTGATGATCAGCCTTCAACCGAAGGAATGGGAGGTAGTTAGGAACATTCCTACTGCGGTTAAGGTCGTGCAGATAGCTAGGCGTACTGGTATTCCTCTTCCTACGGTTACTAGGATTGTTAGGAGGCTTAGGGAGAGGGGGGCTATAAGCGCAATACCACGCTACAGCGCCCTAGGACTATCCTTCACAGCATTCCTCTTCGACGTTACGGACGTGCCGTATGAAGGTCTTGCTAAGAGGCTCGAGGAGCTGCCGTATAAGCTGTCCATAAGCGTGCTCAGGAGCTTTAGCAGGAGGTACCTGCTACTAGTGGCGATGCCTCCTAAGAACGCTTTAAGTGAGTATCTAGACATGCTGCCAAGCGAGCCCTGCTGGGTAGTTAACGGCCAGCCCCTCTACTGGCGGCCCGACATCGCTAGGCTAACTAGGTACTCAGCGCAGTACAAGGTCTTCGTTCCAGCCC
>CAZAZN010000023.1:18140-23967 GCA_964489665.1 uncultured Thermofilaceae archaeon | reverse complement strand
CATGCTACTCCAGCTGAGGCGTGGCATCATACCTAGGGCCCTCGAGGATTTCTATAGCGAGTTCGCCGCGCTCCTCGACGCGGTCTTCGAAGATTACCTCCTCCACGGAGGCTTCCCAAAGGCGGTTGACCAGTACCATAGGGAGGGAGTTATAGACTCGGAGTTCTACCATGACTTCGCCAAGCTGGTCATCTCCGACAGTGCCAGCGCCGGACTAAACCCTGAGAACACTAGGCGGGTCCTCGAGTTCCTCACAGAGCCCAAGAGGCTATCCTCCCTGCTCGGATTAGAGAAGAGGAAGAATATAGGCAAATTAGTCATGGGAGTGGATGAGGAGGGCTTCCCCTCCCCTAAGTTCGGGCTTGGGAGGTACCTGGAGTACCTAGAGACCACGAAGATCTTCCTATTCCCATACCGCGAGGACCCCTCACGCGCCTGCACGCCGAACTACAGAGCCGACAGGAAGGTGTATGTCCTAGACCCGTTTTCTTATCACGCCCTTAGAGGACATGTGCGGGGCGAGGTAGACCCCTTAGGCGCATCTGAGAAACTCCTTAAGGACGAAGGCTTTAAGGGTAGGCTAGTCGAGAGCGTGGTGGCGGCGCACCTCGTCATGGCTCAGCAATTCTTCGAGCATGTGCCATCAGTGGACTACCACAGAGTCCTCCTCTACTCCAGAGATGGAGACGAGACCGACTACGTTCTGTGCCTAACTCGCGGGGGTAGGAGGCGCAGGTTCCTTATAGAGTCGAAATACCGCAGGAGGGTTCCGGGAGTCCCGGAGCAGGCAGAGATAGTCCTGACAAAGGATAAGCTGGAGGAGGGAGCGATAGGGGGAGGAAGGGGCGAGACGAGGTTCGTCTACGTCCCAGTCGCGCTATTCTTAACGCTTTTCTAGGACGATTACTCGTCCACTAGTACCTTAGCGTACCTCAGCGGGCTTGATACCTCGTTGTGGATACTGTATGGATAGACCACCGCTCATAGCTCGCTATCTCGTTTGAGTAAAGACACATGCTATCTCTTATCCGCGAGCTCCTCCCTACTAAGTCTATGTCTCCGAGGTTGGGCTGATCTTGTCGCATCTCCTTCGGCTTACGAGCCGTTGATTAGCGACGTCCTCACGAGCTAAAGATGGCGGTTGAGGACTTTGTGAGGGGGTTAGGAGGTTCAAGTGAGAGCCCAAGGAGAAGGTCGGGACGAACAGGAAGAGGTAGTACTGGTAAACTGCAGGAGCCATGCTCTTTCCTTAATGCTTTCTCCTGTCGGCGGGTTTACGCGCTTACGTTTTTGATTACATGCTCGTGACATGGGATGGAACGTTTTTTAAAACCTAGTCTCCGTGCTAGTGCGCTAGGATGTGGAGCTGCTCGCTCAGCTTTCCTGAGATCTGGGAGCTTAGCGTTTAAGGGCAGTGCGCGCTTCGAGCCCGCTGCTCTTTTCTCTTCCTGCTAGCCACTTTAGGAATTCCTCGTAGAACGGCTTAAAGTTCTCCTCTACGGTCCCTCTGTCGCCGCGGTCTTCCTCCTCGGTGCCTAGCCTGCTGAACGCTATTAGCCTGGGTATAGCGTTCTCGAAGATCGTGAGTTCTGGGTGTATCCTCTCCTTGAACAGCTTCCTTGCCTCGTTGATTAGCCTCCTTTGCTTTGTGCTCCTCCTATCGAGCATGTTGAGGAGTAGGCATACTCTGCTGTAGACGTCAGCGTCGCTTAGGCAGGCTATTTTTCGGTAGCTCCTTTAGCATTCTAGCGGTCCTGTACACGTCGATGACGCTCGGCCGTAGGGGGATTATACAGACATCCGCCGCGTGTAGCAGGAGTATGGCGTACTTTCTATCGTAGAACGGTATAGCGTCGATAATAATGAAGTCGTACATGCTCCTTATGCCTAGCTTCGCTAGCACGTCTCTCAGTAGCTCCCTGTATGCCCTCCCGTACCACAGGGAGTCTATCTTACCCGCTAAGTTCATGTCGGGGATTAGGGCGTCAATGGGTAGGTCGTCAGAGGGCTAGGGCTTAGAGACGATGTAATCTCCGACTTCGATCCTCTCCTCTCTTTCGATAACTCTCTCTATTATGTGAGTTAAGGTCTTACCCTTCTTTTCATAGCCGACGAGCTCAAATTCATTCCTGACTATGTAGATAGAGCGATAGGGATATGCTAGGATCAAGGTCTACCATCAGGACCCTTCTTCCGCCCCTTCTCAGGAACCAGCCCAGTATTAGGGAGAGCGTTGTCTTACCGACCCCTCCGGGGGCTGACATGAAGCCTACGACGAGTCCTTGAGGGGCGCTCCGAGCCATATAACCCCCTTGTTCCGTTTTTCAACAATTATTATCGGAATCGAATACTTTACGGCTATGATCCTTAAGGCCCTAATCACGCGCTCATCAACTTTATCGTAAACCTGGATAAGAACTGGCTCCAGCCCGTATACGTCACGTAGAACTATAGCCTGCTGTATGCCTTCATAGAACCTGCTGGGGTTAAGCTTCACCTCTAACGCTATCCCCTGCTTAAGGTCCGCTAAGTCGACTTCGATGTGAGGGTAAGAGGAGGTAACTATTCTCCTCCTTTTCTCGATGCCGGGGAGGGCGTCTCTAAGCTTAAAGGCAAGCAGATCGTGTAAAACGCTCTCCTTACCTATCGCCGATATATCCTCGATGCTCTCCTGTAATATGGTTATGACCTTCTTCACTAGTTCCTCGAGTGTCGCGGAGTGGGACATTAGGTCGTCCCTAGGATGAGCTGATGTTTCTAAAATATAACAAGGACTACTATCCACGGTTTTTCGTCTTGCTTTTCCCTTTATCTACCGCGCGTGTTACATTACCAGAAGAGAATAGCCAGTTCTGACGGAACGTCCCTACGCGTGTTTACGCCTACACGCCCCGTTCGCCGACAGCGTGTGGAAGCTATGTCTAGCGAAATTATCTTGCAGGGCTGTGGCAGTTTAAGTAAAGCATTTAACGGTTGATAGGTGTCTAAGTCTGGATGAGGGCCGAATCCCTCGCGCTCCGCGTCGGTAGACGCGGGGGAGCGGGGGTTGATGTGAGCCCGACTTCACCTCTCTAGCTTCTCTAGGGTTAGCGCCCTTAGTTTATCGCTGTAGTCTAGCGCCTCTACAGGGCTGAGGGGGCTGTGCCACCTCCCGGCTTCCACCCTGTGGCCGAGCCACGCCACTACGTCGGCGAGCTCTGCTGGATATCCCCCAACGAGGGGGCTGAGGCCTATCGCCCTTAGGGGCTCCGCTACCTCTACGTCGCAGTACGCCCTCCTCGCCTCGAGGCTTGCTAGCGTAGCCGCGAGGAGGGAGGCTAGGGCTGTGAGACACGCCCTCCTAATCCTAATGCTGGGAATGTAGGGGTACCTGCGCCTAGCCTCCGCAAGCGCCTCGGCGACACCAGTCCTGATGTAGAGGGCTTGTACGGCTCCTCCCAGCCTCTTCAGCTCGACTATGAAGCGGCGCGCAGCCCTTTCCCTATCCCTCCTGCCCATCCTCCTCAAATGTAGCTTCCTTCTACCACCCCTCACCGCGTCGTAAAGGACCCTGAGGCTTGCCTCTTCGCCGATAATGACCCCTATAACCATGTAGTTAGGCCCTGAGCTATCGAGCCCCGCAATCTTCACTCGCTGCTCCACCTCCCTGCGCACGTAAGCCAGCGCTCTCCAGCTATCAAGCTCTACAACAACTAGTTACTTGTGGTTATATGCATTTCTTTACTTTATTAATCAATAAATTCAATTTGATGATCAAGCCAAGTCGCTTGTTCGCAAGGTGTTTGGGTAAATCGCCTTAGGCGTGGACTAAGCGCTTCTAGGGTGTGTGACGAGGAGGGGGTGGGTCGATGCGGTGTAGGCGAACTTTGAGGCTATAGGGCGCTTAACCGCAGCTAGGGTAACAAGAGCCCAGCTATTGGGAGTGAGCATTGCCGGAATTCTAACGAGAAGAGGCCTTCAGGGGATCGAAGTGCGTGACGGGTGCGACTGTCTCGTTACATCTCAACGTATTGCTTCAGGGCTTCAACGAGCAGTGGTTTAAGCAATCGAGGGAGGCCCGTATTTCGCCTTATTGGAGTGAGATGGTTGGAGTAGTTCTCATTATGGGTGGGCGCTTTAAGGTCTTTGATGCGTATGTCGGCTCGAAGCAAGTATGACGCTTTTTGGTTTTCGGTGCTAAATGAGCTGGAGGAGGCCTTAGAGCGGGCTTATAGGTTTGGGCGCGAGGTCATAGTTAACGTCTCGGGGATAGCCCGCTACGGGGAGAGGAGGCCTGAGAGCTGGGCGGGTAGGGTTGTCGTTGGTCCACGGGGCGTAGAAAAGCTGTGGGGCGGCGCCCACATGAAGTCACTCGCTAGGGTGCTACTCTCTAGCGGCGCGTTAAGGCGGTACGACGTAGCCTTCACGCTTAGAATGACTAGGGACCTTAAGCTCGTAGTACGCGCTCACGGACCTCCTCCTCTCCTCTGCGTCTGCGACCGCTTATTCGTAGACTTCCACTGGACGGACCTGCAGTCCACGGATCCGAGTAGCATCCCCGACAAGCCCGGGGTCTACGTGTTGCGCGCGAGGAGGAGGGGGAAGGATCCCCGAGAAGTCTACGAGGAGGTCTGCCAGCTTCTCTCGCGGACGCGCTGGAAAGCCCTGCTAGACTACGCTGGCGAGAGGCTTTCTAGGTTAAAGAGGATAGGGGAGTGCCCCGTGCTCTACATCGGGTCTACGCCGCGAGGTAAGCTAAGGGGGAGGTTTAGGGACCTTGCCGGTAAGAGGCACACGGCTTTCTTCCCGGTACTAGCCCTACTGCTGCACGGCTGGCAACTAGACTACGGCTACCTTGTAACGCAGACCGGTGGCCAAGCTGAGGTGCTTGAGAAAGAGCTGAAGCGAAAGTACGCGGAGATCCATAAGAGGGATCCTCCACTTACAAGACGATAGCCCGCCTCCCCATTTTTACCGCGAGCACACATCGTTCTCTGTAGCCAACCCACTAGGAAGTTAAGGTTCGGGAATTACCACATATTATTTTACGTAAATTACGAGAAGAAAATCGTAGTTTTATTCAATAAGGTATAAGGGAAAAGCGCTTACTAGTCCTTCTCCTCTTCCTCTAGCTTCCTTATGGCCTCGTCCAGCTTGTTCACCGTGTAGTAGCGGCCCTTGCCCTCGAGGGCCTTGACTGCCGTCTCTATTAGCTCGTCGTCAACTTCCTCAGGCCTTATCACCTCAACCTCGACTAAGATCTTCTTAACCCTAGACATAGTAACACCTAGCGTGTAGCTGTTTAGGTTGTAGCCTCCCGCTATTAACATGGGTCTCCGCCAGCTAAGTCGAGGAGCTAGTGGGCCTATCATAAAATCGTTTAATAGCGCCGTAGACTTCTCACAAACGCTAGAGGCGAGGTCATTTTTGTCGTTGTCTTTTAAGAATTAAGATGCATAAAGTGAATTATGGACGCACTGGATGTAGTGGTGAGATTTGGGAGGGGGTTTGGCCGCGATCGGGAGCACGCGTTTAAGGTTAGGGATCTCGCGTTGAAGATCTTCGACGAGGCGAGGAGGCTTGGGCTTCACGGTATGGGTTCTAGGGAGAGGTTTTGGCTGGAGGCTGCCGCGCTTCTCCACGACGTAGGGGTTAGCGTTGACGAAGTGCGCCACCATGCCGCCTCTAGGGATCCTATACTCTCGTCTGAGGAGCTTAGGAGGGCTCTGGGCGACGTAGGCCTTAGGGCAGTAGCTTGGATAGCCTTTTTCCACAGAAAGAGGCCAGACCCCCTGGAGTACGAGGATCCCGAGTGGAGGAGGTTCCTCGAGAGCGAGCACGGCGATGC